>JBJOGS010000103.1:0-2637 GCA_046048095.1 Bacteroidota bacterium | reverse complement strand
ATCAAACCAGGGTAGGCATACCCCCCATTCAAGTCGATGCGCTCGGACGCATTAAAACGATCTAATAGATCCCGATCCCCTACTGCAACGATTCGATCCCCTTTTATGGCAAGTACTGAAGCTGTAGGGCGCAGGCTATCTAACGTGTAAAAGGTCGCATTGTACAGCAGCGTATCGACTTGCTCTACCTGAGTACAACTTAAGAAGGTTGCGCCAAGAAGGGCGCCAAGAAGGATTTTAATTTTCATGAGGTTGAGGATTATCCGCTTTGGCTCCGGCTACAGCCAGCGCTGCTATAAACACGATTCCAAGATAGGCCATGTAGCGATAAGAGCCCAACAGGGTATAAGAAAAACTAAAGATGCTCGGAGCAATGGCGCTAGCAAAAATTAGAATAGACATCACGCTCCCAGTGATTGCTCCAAGATGTTGCCTTCCAAAGAACCGCGGCCAAGTGACCGAATTGAGTACCCCAAAAAATCCGCCTAATGAACCCATACCACCGATAAGCAAGACTCTACCCCAGGGTTGATTCAAGAAAAACATTCCTAAACAAGCCAAAAGAGCACCAAACATCATGAGGTAAGCGAATATCTTTAAACGCGATCGATCACTGAGATAATTAAAAATGGTCGAAACGGTTACCGACACAAAAGAGCCTGGCAAAAAGATATGCACGGCATCTTCCTTTGAAAGGCCCGTGCTCTCAAAAATAGAAACAACATGAAACGTGAGTCCTGTTATAAAGAAGCTATTAAAGGCAAGCAGAAACGCAAATACCCAGAAAGCACGCGTGCCCTTAGCTTCTTTAAGCGTAAACTGCTTCTTCGCCCGAGGCTTACGCGCTTTCTCATCTGCCGACTCATTGGTTGCCGCTCCATCTGGAAGCAATCCGTGATCTTCGGGTTTCACCCTGTAAAACTGAAAGATGAGCAATGAAAAAATGAGAAGTGAAAGCGCCATGAGTTGCCAAGCCACACTCCAAGTGTAGGTGTCAATAAGTGTGCTTAGCCAAATGGGCGCTGAGCTAAACCCGAATGACAACGATATGCTCGTAACCATATTCGCACGACCACGGTACTTGTCAAACCACATCATGATCATATTTCGAGAAGCCATAGTGAGCACGCCCTGACCAAAAAATCGAAGCAAGAAAAACAGCAAAGTGATTACTGTAAAAGCGACGTATACTTGATTCCACTGAGTGAGTGCGGTTAGCCTCTCGGCAATTTCTGGAGACACAGAGGCTACAGCTAAGGTCATAGCAATACCTATGGCCGCGCCGAAAGCTACCCAACGCGCACCGTAACGATCAAACCAAAATCCAGCTTTTCCAATGACCAACGCACTCATTATCGTGCCAATCATATAAGCATTAGAAAACTCATTTCTCGAGAGCCCTAGGGCATCTTTTACCGGATCAGTAAACACCGAAACGCCAACGGTCTGACCTGGAATACTAAACCAGATACCGACCGTTCCAAATACGAGTAGCAGGTACCCGTAAAAGAATCGAATCGACTCGGGTCGAATGAAAGAGCCAAAATTAGGATGCTTGATCGAAGTGTAGCGCAAGGCTTAGGATTTACCTGTTCAAATATACAGGCATTCGCCGAATCACTACCTTTATCACTGAATTTTCAATTCTGGCCGACCATGGGTGACAATACGGTTCTCAACATTCAAAATGCACAGATTACGCAAGACGACGCGGTAATTTTAGATCATATCAACCTAAAAATGTATGCCGGAGATTACTATTTCTTAATCGGTAAAACAGGCTCTGGAAAAAGCAGCTTTTTAAAAGCCCTTTATGGGGATGTGCCCTTCAGTCAAGGAACTGCTCAACTCAAATCATTTGACCTTAGAACGCTAAGTGAACGACATTTATCTGCATTGCGGCGTTCTATTGGGATTGTTTTTCAAGATTTTAAACTGCTCAATGATCGAAACGTTTATGAAAACCTTGATTTTGTGCTCAAGGCCACCGGGTGGAAGCAGGCAAGTGAGCGAAAAAAACAAATTGAACGTGTTCTAGAAAAAGTATCGGTAGCTCAAAAAATGAAAAGTTTCCCCCATAGACTTTCAGGCGGAGAGCAGCAGCGCGTTGCCGTTGCCCGCGCCTTACTCAACGACCCAGATCTTATTATTGCCGATGAGCCTACAGGAAATCTCGACCCAGAAACCAGTCTAGAGATCATGCAGCTCTTTGAAAGCATTCACCAGAATGGAAAAAGCCTCTTAGTCGCTACGCACAATCACCAACTTATTACCCATTTTGGACATCCGGTGGTTCAATGCGCGCAACAGACCTTAACACTGCTGTAGAAACAGAAGTTTCAAAATTTCTGTTTATTTGCAGCTGACAATTTTTCTCTCATGACACTTTTAGGCATAGACATTGGAGGCACCGGGATGAAGGGCGCCCTTGTAGATACAGTTACTGGCGCATTACTCAGTGAGCGCTTCAGACTTGATACGCCTAAAAAGAGAGATCCCGAGGGAATGGCCCAATGTTTTCAAGAAATCGTAGAACACTTCAATTACTCGGGACCCATTGGCGCAGGATTTCCGACCATTATAAAAAATGGAGTGTGCGGGTCTCAAGGCAACCTGCACAAAAGCTGGAAGGGCCTA
>JBJOGS010000102.1:0-32691 GCA_046048095.1 Bacteroidota bacterium | reverse complement strand
CTCGTTTAGAGGGGCGAATATAGATAACATGCTCAATTTTCAGCGTGATTATGATGGGGTAGCGGTATACCGTTTAGAGCAAAACTACCGATCAACGGCTACCATTGTCAATGCGGCAAATTCTGTGATCGCTAACAACAGAGAGCAATTGGACAAAAAGGTATGGACGCATAACGATCGAGGCCATCCGATCATCGTTCATCGAAGCCCGACAGATGCCGATGAAGGCCGCTATGTTGCGAGCACCTTGTTCGAGGCGAAAATGAATAATCAATTGCACCATCACGATTTCGCCGTGCTCTATCGCACCAATTCGCAGTCCAGGGCGATTGAAGATGCCTTGCGTAAAAGGGATATACCGTATCGCATTTATGGGGGATTGTCTTTCTATCAGCGTAAAGAAATCAAAGATTTATTAGCCTATTTGCGATTGGTTGTCAATCCAAAAGATGAAGAGGCCTTTATGCGTGTGGTGAACTTTCCGGCTCGAGGTATCGGACAGTCTACCCTAGAAAAGCTTTCGGTAGCTGCTAGTCAGAGTGGATTAAGTGTTTTTGAATTTAGTGAAGACCAACAGGCCCTTTCTGCTGCATCTATTAGTGGTTCAATACGCAATAAATTGTTACAATTCTGCGTAATGATTCGCAGCTTTCAATTAGTAAACAATGCACAGAATGCGTTTGAAACCGCTGAGCACATTGCGCGTAAAACCGGATTGATTCAAGAGTTTAAGAAAGACGGTACCCCTGAGGGAGTAGCGCGTTTAGAGAACCTTGAAGAACTACTCAATGGAATTCAAGATTTTGTTTTGGGCCAAAAAGAGGTAGATGGTGCGACCGGATCGCTTCATGAATATTTAGAAGACGTGGCCTTAGCTACAGATTTAGATAATGCAAAAGATTCGGATGATCGAGTCGCGCTTATGACGATTCATTTGGCAAAGGGATTAGAGTTCAAACACGTCTTTGTAGTCGGAATGGAAGAGGATCTGTTTCCGTCGGCTATGAGTATGAATACGCGCTCAGAGCTCGAAGAAGAGCGCAGGTTGTTTTATGTGGCCTTAACTCGCGCAGAAAAGCAAGCTTACCTCACTTATACGATAAATCGTTACCGATGGGGAAAGTTGATCGACGCTGAGCCTAGCCGTTTTATCAGTGAAATTGACCCTCAATATCTTGACAATCAGGTCATTGATGCCTCAAGTTCTTTTAAGAGATTCGTTGATCCGTCATTATTTGGCGAAGTAGACCATTCTAAGTTGAGACAGGTGAAGCCTCAAGGGACGCCCATGGAAGGCCGAAAGAAACCTACTGAAGAACAATTGCGGAAATTGCGAAGAATCAAACCTTCGCAGGTCAATCATTCAGTTGAAAATGCACTGCTATATCAAGACCTGCAAGCAGGAGTAAGAGTGAGTCATGAACGTTTTGGAACGGGGGTAGTGAAATCCATTACAGGACTGGGTGCAGAAAAAAAGGCTGAAATTGAATTTGAAACAGGAGGTCTAAAAACATTACTCTTGCGCTTTGCTAAGCTTAGTCTGCTGAAATAAAAAAAGCCCTCATATTAGGAGGGCTTTTTCGTCTTATCACCTAGTGAGTCTTACTGAATCGCTGGGTCTTTCATTCCGTTCTCGATCATTGAATAGAACTGATCAAGTTTAGGTAACACAACGATGCGTGTTCTTCTGTTACGTGCTCTATTGGCTGCAGAGTTATTCTCTACTAGCGGTACGTAGTAGCTTCTACCCGCAGCAGTCATGCGCTTAGGATCAACCTTAAATTCGTTTTGAAGAATACGCACAATCGCAGTGGCACGCTTCACTGAAAGATCCCAGTTGTCTTTGATCTCAGCGTTTGTTTTGTAAGGCACATTATCTGTATGACCTTCAACCATGAATTCAAAATCAGGTTTTGCATTCACTACAGTGGCTACCTTACCCAAAACGCGTTTTGCCTCATCTGAAACGCTATAACTTCCACTTCTGAATAAAAGTTTATCCGCGATTGAGACAAAAACGACACCTTTTTCTACATTGACTTCAATGTCTTGGTCGTTTAAGTTTCCAAGGGCGCCTTTTAAGCTTGCAACCAGCGCTAAATTCACTGAATCTCTTCGAGTAATCGCGTTCTGAAGTTTATTGATGGTCAATTCTTTCTCTTTTAGACTCTCAAGAGTTTTTTCAAGGTTTTCTGCGCCTTTAGAAGTAAGCGTAGTGAAATTATCCATGTTATTGATCAAGTCTTGGTTATTTGATCTTAGGAAGTTGTTTTGATCAGATAACGCTTTAACCTGCGCTTCATATTTGCCAATTTCAGAAGCGTAATCATTCATGGTTCGTTTTGTAGAAGCCAATTCGGCTTTAGTGCTTTCAAGGTCTTTGTTTACCGTATTAAACTTTTTTGAGGATACACATGATCCTAAAGTTAGTGCGATAAGCGCAACAGGTAAGAGATGTAATTTCATAATTAAATGGTTTTTCGAACCTAAAAGTAGCAAATACTTTGCCAAACTGAGAAAGGTAGTCGACCTAAATTGAAATCTTTTTTCGTCCCAAGACAAAATAATGTAGCACTATCGAAAAGGGTTTTCGATTGACTTTAAGTGGTTGATGCTTTCTTCTCTTTTCAACAAGCGTTCTCAACTGACTGTAGAACTTGAAATGTGCTTTCAGAATCGCTAAAGTGTGAAGAGGTCGGGCTTGCAGCAAAAAAAGTAACCCAGCCACTCCGTCAAGTAATAATCGAATGATTAGTATCATTAGTAACTCTCTAGAGGTTAGGTTTTTGAATAACGAGTATAGAGAGTTTCTGAAATTGAGATAGGTCTTGAACGGGTTGGTGTTACTAAGGGTAGAGCCGCCTAGGTGATACACCGTGCTTTGTGAAGTATACCATACCTGATACCCCTTGTGATGCGCTCTCCAACAAAGATCAATCTCTTCTTGATGAGCGAAGTAAGAAGCATCAAAACCTCCAATGGCATCGAATACTTCTTTTTTGATGAACATACAAGCTCCTGTAGCCCAGAAAACTTGTCTTTCATCATTGTACTGGCCGAGATCTTTTTCGATAGACTGAAAGAGTCTGCCACGACAAAATGGGTAACCAAGACCGTCTATATATCCGCCCCCTGCACCGGCATATTCGAAGTAATCAGGAGCCCGTTCACTGAGAATTTTGGGTTGTACAGCGGCTATTTTAGAAAAGGTTCTCAAAAGCTCTAAAGGACGTTGGTAGTAATTTTTGCTTACACGGACATCTGAATTTAGAAGACACCAAAACGCCTCTTTGACCTGTTGCAGTCCTCGGTTATATCCGTCGGCAAATCCATAGTTCTGATCGAGTTCGATCGTTTCAATTTGCTCAGAATAATGTTGCTTTAACCAGTACAGAGAATCATCTTTAGAGCAATTGTCAATGACGTAGATTTGGGCATCTCGTGAATGCTCGATAACCGCTGGCAGAAAGCGCTCAAGCAGTGATCGACCGTTAAAGTTTAAAATTACTACAGCGAACGCCTTCATCGATCTGTCAGATTTTCAGGAAAATAGGATTGTTGTACATAAGAGGATTGTGTCGAATCCCAAGTAAAAATAAGGTGTTTCAATCCGTTGGTTACAATGAGCCATCGGGGATGAAGCTCATCTGCATAACGCATCAACTGTTGAACAGTATCTTGATTGAGCGTTACCGTACTTGCCTTACATTCAACCACTGCCATATACGCTCCCTTAGAAGTAACGATCGCGATATCAAATCTAGAGCGAAGTTGGGCTGTCTGAACGCCGCGTTCAACGAGTATTTGATTTAAAGGCACATTCAGGTGGTTGGCTAAAAAATGCACCATGTGTTGCCGCACCCATTCTTCTGGGGTTAATACGAGGTATTTTTTTCGAATCACATCCCAAATTAGCCGTCCGTTTTCGGTATTTTTAACCTTAAATTGAGCTGGGGGTAAATTCAATACAATGTGCTCCATACCTAGCTGCAATATTACCAAATTCCTATGCGAATCGAGCGTTTACAATCTCATTTAGCCGATGAAAAATTAGCGCCTTGTTATTTGGTATATGGGGACGAGTCGTACTTTATCGAAGAAGTAGGTCATTGGTTTGAGCATGCTGTGGTCCCTGAAGAATTTAGAGACTTCAATCAAACCGTGCTCTATGGCGCAGATTTCAATATGACTGCTGTTATTGAACGTGCGCGTCAGCTTCCAATGATGTATGAGAGAACGTTAGTGGTTGTTCGACAAGCTCAAGGATTAATGCGGCAGATGAATGAGTTAGAATCTTATGTATCACAACCGAATCCGCAATGCGTTTTGGTATTCTTAATTCATCAGTCGAGTATTGATCGAAGAAAAAAGGCAGTTAAAGAGATTGAAAAACAAGAGGGACTTATCGCTTGTAACAAGCTCTATGAAAATGAGGTTCCGAGGTGGTTTGATCAAGAATTGAAGTCAGTGAATGTGCGATTCGAACCGAGTGCGAAACAGCTTTTCTTGGCTACTGTAGGAAATGATCCTAAACGGATAAAAAGCGAGCTGCAAAAGATGATACTTGCTGAGAGTAAGGCAGAACAGATACAGATAGAACATATCGAACGTTACGTCGGAGTGCATCGCACCTTTAATGTTTTTGAACTTCAGAAAGCATTAAGCCAAGGAAGGATAGACCAGGCAGCGAACATATTGGCTTATTTTTCAGATAACTCTAAAGAACATCCTGTGCAGATGACCTTGCCCGTGTTGTTTTCATACTTCAATAAGGTGTTTAAGTATCACGCTTTAAAGAATAAGTCAGAAGCCGCCAAGGTTTTAGGAGTATCGCCTTATTTTATGAAAGACTACGAAAATGCCGCTAAGGTGTATTCGATGAAAAGGCTGACGCGCCTGCTGGCCGATTTAAAATCCATCGATTTACAGTCGAAAGGAGTGGGGTATGTGGGTTCTTCTTCGATGACTGCCGGATTGTATCAGGCACTCACCCTCGCGCTTATTCCATGAAAAGTTGAGGAAATCGTTTGGGATTTGCCTCGTGCATCATGCGATAGAGACTTCTGAAAATAGTGTCTGCATTTGGCTTTGAGAAATAATCGCCATCCGAGCCGTATGCCGGACGATGTTCTTTAGAACACAAAGTGACGGGTTTGCTGTCGAGGTAACGGTATCCGTCTTGTTTTTCAAGTACCTGTTGTAAAATATAGGCCGAGTATCCGCCAGGTACATCCTCGTCAATTACTGCTAGGCGATTTGTCTTTTTGATACTCTTCACTGATTGGTGGCTTTGGTCGAATGGCCATAAAGTTTGGGCATCGATCAATTCAATAGAAATACCTTTTGCAGCTAAAAGAGGCATTACCTCTTGTACAATTCGAAGAGTTGATCCATAGCTAATTACAGTAATGTCGGTACCTTCGTTTACAATCTCAACCTCTCCAATTGTAATGGTGAACTTTCCTAAGTTTTCAGGAAGGCGCTCTTTTAAGCGGTAGGCGTTTAACGGCTCGATAATTAAGCCAGGCTCGTTCGCTTGAAGCAGTGTGTTGTACATTCCTGCAGCCTGCGTCATATTTCTTGGAGAAAGAATATAAATCCCCCTTAATAGATGTACTAATCCACCCATCGGTGACCCTGAATGCCAGATCCCTTCTAGACGGTGTCCTCGTGTTCGAATAATTAAAGGAGCAATTTGTTGACCTACAGAACGATACCTTAATGTAGCTAAATCATCAGTCAATATGTTTAGGGCATAGAAGATGTAATCCAAATATTGAATTTCAGCAATCGGTCGTAATCCTCGCATGGCCAATCCTATACCTTGCCCAATAATGCTCGCCTCGCGAATACTGGTATCAAAAACACGACTTTCTCCGAATGTTTCTTGGAGTCCTTCAAGTGCTTTGTTTACCCCACCAATTTTTCCGGTGTCTTCGCCAAAAATCAAAATTCGAGGATCCTCATTCAGAAGCGACCTAAAATTCTCTTGCAGAATTTGGCGTCCATCAACCCATGGCGCATCATCCGTATATGAAACGGGAAGAGGGGTTACGTGAAGGAGTGATTTAGGAGTGTTGTCTATTAACTCTGAACTGTAATTTAGAGATTCGGTTTTTTCAATGGAGGTGATGAACTGATTGAGTGCACTGCGCGCAGCAGCTGCAAGTTCAGCGTTCGAGATGACTAAAGACTGAGCAAATGACAGTACGTCTCTTTTTAAAACGAGTTTTTTGACTTTGAGCGCTTGATAGCTTTCTTTAAGAGATGGTGTAAGTGAGATTTGATGCGATGAAATAAGTGCATTGAGCTGTTCTCTATATGCTTTTGAAGTCCTCTGAAATTCGTCAAATGCCTCTTTTTTTGCCTTTGCCACTGTGGTTTCTATTTCTTCTTCAAGGGCGTGTATTTCATCTAACGAGGCAAAGCCTTTCTTTATGATCCAGGATTTGAATTGTTTGACGCAATCATTATTGCGCTCCCACTCGAGTCGCTCTTCGGATTTGTAACGTTCATGAGAACCAGAAGTGCTGTGGCCTTGGGGTTGAGTAAGCTCGGTGACATGCACCAATACAGGTAGATGTGAGCCTCGGCACCAGGACTCTGCCTTTTGGTAAGCCTCTATCAGTGCTGCGTAGTCCCAACCTTTTACCTCAATAATCTCGATCCCTGAAAAACGTTCATTTCGCTTAAATCCCTTTAAGGCCTTAGAAATACTCTGCTTTACCGTATGGTATTCCGCTGGAACAGAAATGCCATACTCATCATCCCAAACACTCATAATCATGGGCACCTGCATTACAGCGGCAGCATTCATTACTTCAAAGAAGAGCCCCTCAGAGGTCGATGCGTTTCCTATCGTACCCCAGGCAATCTCATTTCCGGCATTTGAGAACTTGCTAGCGGATAGCTGCTGGTGGTGTTTGCGGTAAAATGAAGAGGCCTGCGCAAGCCCAAGTAATCTGGGCATTTGACCGGCTGTAGAAGAGATATCTGAAACTGAATTGTATTGACGGGTTTGATCTAGCCAACCCTGTTCGTTATTCCAGAAAGGTGTAGAGAAATGGCCAGTCATCTGACGACCGCCATGCATGGGTTCTAAAGCTATATCTGTGGTTCCAAAGAGGGTATGAAAAAAGGCCTTTGGCTCTAGTAATCCTTGTGCGAGAAGTAGTGTTTGGTCTCTGTAATAGCCGCTTCTGTAATCTCCTTTTTTAAAGAACTTACTCATGGCAATTTGTGGAAGCTCTTTTCCGTCACCGAAAATTCCAAACTTCGATCTTCCAAGAAGCACTTCTTTGCGCCCAAGTAAACTACAAACCCGACTGGTGTAGGCAATCCTGTAGTCGTTGAGGATTTCGGCTTGAAACTCCTGGAATGTCATCTCGCTTTTTGCCATAAAGTCGCTTCAGATGCGCCACGCAAAAATAAGCAAATAAAGGGCTTAGAAGAGGGAGCGAGTGAACAATCTACTTAGGGTCTCAAACTCAAGGGTTAAGACGAACCGTATTTTGTTTGAATAAGTCGAGTCAAAGGACTCAAAGCCTCTATGGCTGTGAACTGGAAGGTAAACCTCAAGATAATCAGGGACCAAGTTTAGTCGTACACCAGAGCCGTACAGATAACGCGCTTGCTCTTGCTGATTTTTTATCATACCAAGTTCAGTATACACCTCAATAAATCGCCATACATTGATAGCGGCACTCGAAGCAATTAAGGCTCTATTTGATAGTCCTTGCTCTACCTCAGAAACGAATGCCCCTTCGGCACGAATAAGTTGTTGCGCCGATAGTCCATCAGATTCTGAACGGCCAATAAGGCTAAAATCATAGAGGTAATCATTAGGGCGCCCAATAGAAAAACTAAAAAAGTCATTTGGCGTTGAGTTCTTTAAAAACAGTCCACCAAAAACTCGAAGACTGATTTGAGTATTATTGTCGAAAAGCCGACGGTATTCCGCTGAAGAAGCCACTTTTATAAATGAATTGGACCATTGAAAGTCAGCGAGTACACTTTTAAAATTAAACAGACTTTGTTTTATTTTTTGGAATCTAAAATTGGCAACAATGTAATCTGGATTTTCAAGAGTGATCGAGCCACCCACATCCTTATCTAGGGTTCTTGAAACAGCTCGGATACGTGCTAAAAACGATTGATTGGTGCGTGAGGTGATTCCCTCTACATTTTGAATCAATCTCAAGTAAGGGGTAAAGGTGCTGTATCTAGAGTTTACATCAAAGTGTTGGGATAAGCCAAATATTCCGGCGGTCAAGCGGCTTCTGTTCTCATCATTCAACCAATAGTTAGAAGCAATATTAAACGCTCCGACCAAGGCTTTCTCTCTGCCTGAATAATAGGGTGCGAATTGATACTCAATAGGTTTAGTAACCAAGGATTCATTGGTAACTTGTGCACCCAGCGACAAGCCATCGTAAATATTGAAAAGTGCTTGTGGAGTGACAAAAAGTTGGCTTGATCTTAAGTCATCGAGATCGGTAAAAGGCAGCAGTTTTAGTGGACTTTTGAATAATGAACTGCGCGGATTATAGATGTTATTTGAACTGTTAAACTCTGGGGTTTCGAGATAAGGGTTAACAATGTATCTCGCTTTCTTATTCGGATTAAAGCTCACCCAGGTCTGATGGGAAGTATTGCTGATCCATTGATGCGCCAGTTCTTGCTTTCCTACAAACTGCGACACCTTAACTGGCAAGGGGTAAATGCCAGTGTAGGTCACAAGAATTGAATCCATTTCAGCAGATCGTTTGAATTCTTTAATTCTAAAATCAGTTCGCTCACGGGATGTTAATAAACGCTCTGAAACAATCGGCGCCGCGGTTTCAGGAGAAAGAAACCACTTGAGATCAAATCCCGAAACACCCGGCGTTAAATAAGTCGCACGTTGATACTCTTGCAATGCGGCATTATTTTCAGAAGAGGTGCCTAAATCAAAACTCATTCGAAATAGCTGAGAAGCACGAATAGGATTAGCAATGCTATAATTGTAATTCAATAATTGTGAGCTAGGGGTCAAAAGTGGTTGGTCAAGATTTCGATTATCAATAAATCGACTTAGCCATCTAAAATGCTCGTTTACAGTTATTTCTCCAAGACGATATTGATTGAATGGCCAATATTTAGAAAACTTACCGATGAGCTTGAGATCGGGATAGCGCTCTTCTATATAATTCTCTAATTGATATTGAACATACCCGTCAAGGTAAAAATGTTCGCGCTGCATGTTGCTGTCAAAACCCAAGAGCAATTGTTTTCGCATTAAGGTTTTGAGCAGTTTTAGTTCGTGAATAAATGTCTCGGGATACGGAGAAAGTAATGAAGGAAAATCAGTGATTAACTTAATGGGGTTTTCGTTGTATTCACTTGTCGTGATAATTAGGTTACTCGTATTTAACATTGGAAGCGCACGTTGAGCAAAATCAATGACGGGACCAAGTGTTTTTATCGGATTCGTTAAGTTTTTTACCAGCTTAGCATCGGTATGAACCGACCACTCTGCCGTGGTGTAATGCAGCAGGCTAGTGTCATCATGATCAATGACGATTAAGGGAGGAGAGGCGGTGATTCCTGTGAAATCAAAGAATGAGTTTGAAGAGAGATCACTGTGTATAAAATGATTGTCTCCTTGGTCAAAAGAGAGGGTGTATTGGACAAGCCCCGTATACTGGTTTCCGCGATTAAAGTGATGATAGGGCTCTGTTGAGGCGCTTTCGAGTGGTATAGGTAGAATAAAGCTGTTCTTTAGCCAGAGCGTTTCTTTCTCATCGTCAACACCAAACCCAGTGAATCGAGTAGCCGGTAATTTTAAGCTGTAATTGACCTGAAGTTGAATGTGATCGGTATCCATTTCTTCAGGAAAACTAACCTCAATCACGTCATAGTCGAGGCGCTTGTAGGGTAATTCTGCATTCTTAAAGGTGATGTTAAGGACCGAAGTAAATCCTCGCTCTTCTTCTTTTGCCCAGTGGAAACTGCGATCAAAACGCTGCTGAAATGAACGTCCTAAAGGACTATTTTTAGATGAAAAGGAATGGTTCCAATCGTAGAGATAAACTTTGTTAGAATGCACGAATGCTTGTTGATCGAATTCTAACACACTTGAAACTTCTACGGTATTCTCGGCGTGATTCCAGTAAAGGTTGGCCTGAATAGATGATGGGGCCGATTGACTGAACAGGCCGAGTACATTCAAATAAAGTAAATAGAACAGCCTTAGTCGCATTAAAAATTAGGCCTTAACTCACGCCCTTTGTAAAAGTCTAAAATGATCTCAACTACCTCATCTGCGGTATCTACAAGTTTAAACAAATCAAGATCTTCAGGTGAAATTGTTTTTTCAGCGAGAAGGGTCTCTTTGATCCAATCGATCAGTCCACCCCAAAATTTGGTACCTACAAGGATAATTGGAAACCTAGAGATTTTATTCGTTTGAATAAGGGTCAAGGCCTCAAACAATTCATCGAGGGTGCCAAACCCTCCCGGTAATGCGATGAATCCTTGAGCGTATTTTACGAACATGACCTTTCGAACAAAGAAATAATCGAAATACAAGCTTTTGTCGATGTCTATGAATTCATTAGGATGCTGTTCAAAGGGTAGTTTAATGTTCAGTCCGACTGAAATACCTTTTGCTTGTTGCGCCCCTTTATTGGCGGCTTTCATGATCCCTGGGCCACCTCCGGTGATGATGCCAAATCCTTGTTCAGATAGTTTATGCGCAATCTCGACAGTGAGTTGAAAGCTAGTTTGATCTTCTGCGGTTCGAGCGGAACCAAAAATAGAGACGCAAGGGCCGATCTGGGCCATGCGATCGTAGCCCTCAACAAACTCGCCCATAATTTTAAAAAGAGCCCAAGAGTCATTAGACTTTATGGCGTTCCAGGTTTTTGCAGAATGTGAAATCATGATGGAGTAAGCGCTTTAAACGAATCTAATTCATTTTTTAAGAATGCTGCCGTCAAACTCTCAGAAGATGTTAAAATTTCTTCTGGAGTTCCCTCAGCGACAATGGTTCCGCCAGCTTGACCGCCTTCTGGACCAATATCAATGATATAATCTGCCTGGCGAATCACATCGAGGTTGTGTTCTATGACGAGCACGGTATTTCCTTTATTTACCAACTTATTGAGCACCTCGAGCAAGATCCGAATATCCTCAAAATGAAGGCCTGTTGTGGGTTCATCAAGAATGTAAATGGTGTTGCCTGTGTCGCGTTTAGCAAGTTCTGTGGCTAATTTGACCCGTTGGGCTTCTCCTCCCGAAAGGGTGGTGGATGATTGTCCGAGAGTGATGTATCCCAATCCGACCCTGTTCAGCGTTCTTAGAATGCGGTGAATTTTAGGAATGGCCTCAAAAAACACAGTAGCCTCTTCGATGGTCATTTCTAATACGTCAGAAATATTTTTACCCTTGTAACGCACTTCTAGTGTTTCTCTATTGAATCGCTTGCCTCGACATACTTCGCAGTCTACTAGAACATCTGGCAGAAAGTTCATCTCAATAACCTTTTGACCGCCGCCGCCGCAGGTCTCACAACGTCCGCCAGAGACATTAAAGCTAAATCGTCCTGGCTTGTATCCACGAATCACCGCTTCAGTAGTTTTTGCAAAAAGCGAGCGGATTTCAGAAAATACTCCAGTATATGTAGCTGGATTAGAGCGTGGGGTTCGACCTATCGGTGATTGGTTGACGTCAATCACCTTATCGCAGTATTCAAGCCCTGAAATAGAAGTATAAGGCAGTGGTTGTTGAACACCTTGAAAGTAGTGATTGTTTAAGATAGGATAGAGAGTCTCGTTGATTAGTGTGGATTTTCCGCTTCCAGAAACCCCAGTAATTAACGTGAGGGTTCCTAGTGGAATTTTTAGATCTACCTTTTTTAGATTGTTTCCTGTGCAACCCTTTAACTCGATAAACTTATTTGATCCTTTGCGGCGTTGGTTCGGAGTGGCGATCACTTTACGATGCATCAAGTAATCTGAAGTCAGGGTGAGCTGATTTTTCATTTGCTCAGGCCGGCCCTGAAATACAATCTCGCCTCCGTGCCTACCTGCGCCAGGCCCGATATCGATGACATGATCTGCACATTCTATCATATCACGGTCGTGTTCCACAACGATCACCGAGTTTCCTAAATTTCTGAGCGCTTCTAAGGCCTCTATAAGCCTCTTATTGTCACGTTGGTGAAGACCAATACTTGGCTCGTCTAAAATGTATAGTACTCCGACGAGTTGTGATCCGATTTGGGTAGCCAGTCGAATGCGCTGCGCCTCACCTCCTGACAATGACTTTGCGGAACGATTTAAGGTGAGGTAATTTAAACCTACATGATCAAGAAATGATAAGCGAGTTCTAATTTCTTTAAGAACTTCAGCGCCAATCAGCGCTTTAGTTGCAGGCATACGTTCTTCAATTCGATCAAAGAAGGTGAGGAGTTCATCAATTGAATAGTTGACTAACATGGGAAGGGTCACCTCATCGATTTTGAAATAGTGCGCCTCAGGTTTTAACCTCGAACCATGGCAGTTCGGGCATATGCAATCATCCAGGTAATCAGAAGCCCAACGCTTAATTGAAGTTGAATCGGATTCGTTGTATTGATGAAGAATAAATCGCTCGATACCCTCGTAATCAATTGCATACTCGCGTGAGACACCCAGTGATTTAGAAGGTAATTTCACGCGTTGCTTCACCCCTTTTAAAAGGGCATGGCGCGCCTCTTCGGTAAGGGAATGTATAGGGGAGTCAAGATTGAAATGATACAATTGACCGATGTGTTCAATTTGTGAGAAAGCCCAATTTTTCTTGAAACCTCCTAATGGTGCGATACCTCCCTTTCTAATAGTGAGTGCTTCATCCGGAAAAATCTTGTGTAGGGCCAGTTCTTTTACCTCACCTAATCCCTTGCATTCTGGACACATGCCTTTAGGAGAATTAAAAGAAAAACTGTTTGGTTCTGGCAAATCCAAAGAAACCCCTGACTCGGGACACATTAGCGCTGAGCTGAAGTAATGGATAGCAAGAGATTGGTCAGCAACCATAAGCACCCCATTGCCCTTCTTTAAGGCCAACTCTACACTTTCTCGTAAACGTTTTATGTCACTCTCAGATGAAATTTTCAATCGATCAATAACGAGCTCGATGTCATGTATTTTATAGCGATCAAGCTTTAGTCCGGGTGTGATCGCCTGTATTTCACCGTCGATTCTAACGCGCAAAAATCCTTGTTTTTGAAGTGTTTCGAAGAGCTCTCGATAGTGGCCTTTTCTAGAGCGTATAAGCGGAGAAAGCAAAGTGATTTGCTGGTCTTTGAATTGTTCACTAATCCGCGCTATGATTTCGTCGTTGGTGTAGCTCACCATTTTCTTTGAAGTTACCGGCGAGTACGCCTCAGAGGCTCTAGCATAGAGTAGCCGTAGAAAATCATAGATTTCAGTAATGGTACCTACAGTTGATCGCGGAGATCGTGAGGTGGTCTTTTGCTCTATGGCAATCACGGGAGACAAGCCTTCAATAGCATCTACATCTGGCCGTTCTAGGTTACCGAGAAACTGTCGGGCATAGGCAGAGAAGGTTTCTATGTACCTGCGCTGTCCTTCGGCATAAATGGTATCGAAAGCCAGAGACGATTTTCCACTTCCGGATAAACCTGTGATCACCACTAATTGCTCTCGAGGTATATTCAATGAAACCCCCTTTAGGTTATGGGTTCGGGCATTAGTGATGACAATTTCTGACAAAGTGGACGGTTTTGATCTCAAAAATACAGTTTATACATTGGAATAATTCCAAATACTATAGGAGATAATCCTTAACTTTACACTATGGGTACACTTAGCACGCCTCAGCGTTTCGCTTTTCTGAGAAAAGAATTGGGTTTTACCCAATCTGAATTTGGTGATTATCTAGGACTGTCCGGCTCAACCGCGGATATTGAGCGAGGAAAAACAAAAATACCAGGTTTCGTCGTTGCTAAATTATTTGAAGACCATCAAATAAATCCTTCGTGGCTTTTTGAATCAAGCGAACACATGCGCTTATCTAGCAAGGAACCCTCATCTATGCCGAAAGTAATTACGGTCAATCCAGAGAACAGAGAGAACGTTTTACTCGTTGAAGCCAAAGCGGCGGCTGGGTATCCTCAAAATATCTTAGATCGCACTTGGTACGAGAAGTTACCGGCCTTTGATTTGCCTTTAAAAGAGTTTAGAAATGCCACCTATCGAGGATTTCAGGTAGAAGGAGAGAGTATGTTGCCTGCGCTCCATCCCGGTGATTGGGTGTTAGCGCGCGCCGTAGAATCATTGAATGCGGTGCGCAGCTCTAGAATCTATGTAGTGGTTTTAGAAGATAGTGTCATGGTCAAAAAAATAGAGCTACCTCCGCAGCGCAACAAACTGACATTAAATTCGCTAAACCCAAATTTTGAGCCCTATGAAATTTATGCATTTCAGATACAAGAACTTTGGGAGGTGAGTAGTAAAATTACTTTTGTGATTGAGCAGGATCAGAGCATACAACTGCTCACTGAGCTTAAAGACTCTATGCGAGAATTAAAAGAGCGACTTTCTTCTAAAAATTCACGACAAGCCTAGAGTGCTAAAAGCCAGCTGCTGCCTCATCACCACGTGAATCCGCACCCACTTCAAGTCCGAGCGTAGGGTGAATCTTAATGGCATTTACCTTACCTATTATTCGATTGGTTTGCTCTGAAATAAGGTGTCCTCGCTCTTTTAATTGCTCAATGGTCTCTGCATCGAAACGCTGGGGTTCAAGGATCAATATATCTGGCTTCCATTGATGGTGAAAACGGGGCGCATCAACTGATTCTTGCATGGGTCGATCAAAATAGGCTGCTCGCAAAAAGGTCTGTGCCACAGCCGTGATGATCGTAGAACCTCCTGGAGTTCCCAAGACCATGTGAAGCGCGTCGTCTTTCTCTACAATAGTGGGGGTCATGCTGCTTAACATCCGTTTTTTAGGAGCAATTTCGTTTGCTTTAGAACCTATAAGCCCAAACATGTTGGGTACTCCTGGTTTTGAACTGAAGTCGTCCATTTCATTATTGTAGAAGAACCCAAGTTCTTCATGATACAATTTAGAGCCGTAGCCACCATTGAGGGTGGTGGTTACAGAAACCGCATTACCAAAAGAATCGACAATAGAATAATGGGTGGTCTCTTCGGACTCGTATCCTGCAATCTCTCCACGATCAATAGCTTCAGCCGGGGTGGCGATTTCACTGTTGAAGGATTGCATCCGGCGATTGAGATACAAGCTATCTGTTATCTCATTTTCAGGAATGTCTACGAAGTCGGGGTCGCCAAGGAAATAATTTCGATCTGCATACGCCCGTTTAAAAGTTTCGGTAAGCAAGTGAATGTATGGGGCACTATCTAAGGTGATCGCTGAAGACAGATACGGCTCTAGCATGCCGAAAATTTGCTTTAAAGTGATCCCTCCACTACTCGGGGGTCCCATTGAAATCAACTCAAACTCTTTAAATGAAATGCGTACAGGTGTTCTCCATACGGCCTGGTACGATTCAAAATCCTCTACTGAAATCACCCCGCCATTTTCTTGGATAAAGGCAGCCATCTTTTGTGCTAATTCACCCTGATAAAAAACCTCTCTTCCGTAATCTCGAATGCTTTCTAGTGTATGAGCTAACTCGGGATACTTAATGGTATCGCCCGGTTGTACCCCAGAAAACTGCTTGAGGGGTCTTCCATTCACTAGAGTAAATAGTGAGTCGTAATAGGCTAAGCGCTTGGATTGGTTTTCAGTGACTACCACGCCTCTTTTTGCTAGGTCGATCGCGGGCTGTATCAACCTTTCAAAGGGTAAAGACGCCAATGAATCGTAGACCGCAAATAGACCCGCCACTGTTCCGGGTATCCCAATAGCATTGGCACCAAGGGTGCTTTTCTCAGGGATCACTTGATCATTTTCATCTAGAAAGAAACGAGAAGAGGCCGCTCTAGGTGCAGTTTCTCGGTAATCTAAACTACCAATAGAAGCGTCGGCTTTTCTGTATACCATGAATCCACCACCAGAAATGTTTCCGGCGAAAGGATAAGCTACCGCTAAGGCCAATTCTGTTGCGATCATTGCGTCAAAGGCATTTCCACCTTCTTTTAGAATGTGTGCGCCAATTTCTGAAGCTTCAACGCGTGAACTTACCACGGCTGCGTTCTTGTAATAGACTTGAGAATCAACAGTGGGGGTTGGTGAGCAACCGATTAGGGAGTATAGTACGGATATAAGCAGAACGTTTGTTCTCATCTGAAGGGCATTAGATGAACTAAAATAACTGAAAACTAAGGTATATTTGAATTCGCTGCTTTTAAATTATGACATTAATCAAATCGATATCAGGCTTAAGAGGAACCATTGGTGGAGCCCCCGGAGACAACTTAACTCCATTAGATGTAGTGAAGTTTACTTCTGCCTATGGCCAGATGATTAAAGAATGGTCATCTACTTCAAGCCGCGCTAAAGTGGTAGTAGGAAGGGATGCTCGAATATCGGGTGAAATGATTCAAGAATTAGTGGTTCAAACGCTAATGGCGCTGGGTATCGATGTGATCGATTTAGGGTTATCCACTACACCAACCGTTGAGTTTGCCACGGTAAATGAAAAGGCGCAAGGTGGAATCATATTGACCGCGAGCCACAATCCCTCTGAATGGAATGCGCTTAAGCTTCTCAACTCAAAAGGAGAGTTCTTTAGTGCAGAGGACGGTGCGCAGTTATTGAGCTATATTGAGGCGCTCTCATTTCACTATGTACCGGTAAACGAACTGGGCAAGCGATTAAAGAAATCGGACTACATCCAGCGGCATATTGACAAAATTCTTGGTCTTAAAGTTATCGATCCCGACCGTGTTCGGCCGCATAGATTCAAGGTGGTTGTAGATAGTGTTCATTCTACTGGAGGAATTTCGGTACCGCTTCTGCTCAAGGAATTTGGCGTAGAAGTGGTTGAATTGTATTCAGACCCTACAGGGCATTTTCCGCATGACCCCGAACCTTTAGAGCGTAATCTAGGCGATTTAATGCAACGCGTAAAAGCTGAAAGCGCAGACTTTGGAATTGCAGTAGACCCCGATGTAGATCGCTTAGCTCTTGTAGATGAGAATGGGTCGATGTTCGGAGAAGAATACACTCTTGTTGCATGTGCTGATTATATCTTATCTAAGTCGCCCGGTCCCTGTGTATCCAATTTATCTTCTACACGGGCATTAAGCGATTTAGCAAAAAAATATCAAGTACCCTATTTTGCCTCGGCAGTAGGAGAAGTCAATGTGGTAGCCAAGATGAAATCTGTAAACGCTGTCATCGGTGGAGAAGGCAATGGGGGAGTGATTTACCCAGAAAATCATTACGGAAGGGATGCTTTACTTGGTATTGCGTTGATTTTGATGTTGTTGAGCGAAACTAAACTTAAGCTCTCAGAACTACGTAAAAGCTACATTGCCTATTACATGGCGAAAGAAAAGGTTACACTAGAAATGAATGATGGACAACTATCTGAGATTCTAGAGCAATTAGCCGATAGGTATGCCCAATGGTCACCACAATGTATTGATGGGGTGAAAATCGATTTTGAAAATTCATGGGTACATCTTAGAAAATCAAATACCGAACCGATTATTCGAATCTACACCGAAGCTCAGAGTCAACTAGAGGCAGAAGCCCTAGCCGCTCGATTTATTCAAGAACTGCAAAATCTAGCTTAGACCCTCTCAGAATCAGCCTTTTCGTGTTTAAATCGGCGATGCGTCCAGAGGTAGTTCTGGGGTTGTTGTTGTACGCTTTGTTCGGCAAGTAAAAGAAAGTTACGTGTGATTTGAAAAGGAGGTTCTTTCGCTGCCTCTTTGGTGATAAGACTAAATTTTGCCTTATAATGAGATCGTTTAATTTTCTCTAAGTGCATATAGACTACAGCCATATTATGCTCCTTCGCTAATTCTTCTGCTCCTGTATGCACCGGAACCAACCTACCAAAAAAATGAGCCCACAACTTCGTCTTTTTTAATGTAGGGGACTGGTCACTTAAAAAGCCATAGATCGCCAGGTGTCCATCGCGTTGATGTTGCGCGATAGTTTCTTTGGTGTGATAGGTGGGTAATAGGTGAAGTCCTGTCCGTCCACGGTTTTTTCGCATAAATGCATCGAAATGAATATTGTTTAATGGCTGGTAAATGGCATAAAATGGATAGCGGGTATATAAAGAAAGTGAAGCAGTCCATTCCCAATTATTCAGATGAGGAGCCATGACAATCACTGATTTATGTTCTTGTAATAAGCACTCTATTTCTTGAATGTTTGTAATCTCAAAACGCCGTTTCAAAGCCTTGTTTGACAAGGTGATTCCCTTGACAATTTCCATGAGCAAATCGGTAAAATGCCTAAAAAAAGCCTGGGTCGTTGCAGCAATCTGTGCGCGATTGTAATTCGGAAAAGCTTTCTGAATATTACTCTCTACCAGATTCCGTCGATAGTTAAATACTCTATATAATAGAAACGCGGTAAAGGAAGATAAGGCATGAAGGACACTGAATGGGAGTACTGACCAAAAATACACCCACGGAATGACTGCAATAAAGAGAATTCGTGCTCGCATATAAGGCGTTAAAGATAAGTATATTTGTTACCTACAATCTTTGTATTTCATTGATACCACCAACAATAGCTCTTTTACTAATCATCGCCGTGATTTCTTTCAAAGGCTTGAACGACAGAGATTGGTTCGAACGTTATTCGTTTAGGATTTACGAGATTCAAAAGGGGCAATGGTACCGCATGATAACTTCTGGCTTTCTTCATGTCGGATTTTGGCATTTACTCGTCAATGGGATTAGTTATTATTTCTTTGCCCCAACCGTGTATCAACTTCTTGGAGGGGTATCGTTTTTTGTCTTGTTTTTTGTGGCGCTTTTAACCGGAAACCTATTGACCCTTTGGGTACATCAGAATGAGCCCTACTACTCTGCTGTAGGAGCCTCAGGGGCGGTTTCAGGAATCGTGTATGCTTCGATTTTACTCTATCCTGGGATGCAATTAATGATAATGCCTATCCCATTGCCTATCCCAGCTCCTCTATTTGGATTTGGCTTCTTGCTCTACTCGGTTTATGGGCTGTATAAAAACAACGATAGAATTGGTCATGCCGCGCATTTCGGTGGAGCCATTGGAGGATTCTTGTTGACAGCCCTATTGAAGCCTAGTTTGGTGTTAAATAACGCCTCCCTAACTTTGGTATTAATCATTCCTTTAATACTCTTTCTTTGGGTAGTTAAGCGCAGAAATTAAATGAAGAAATCAGGTTTATTTCATTCCCTCAGGCCAACTTTTAAAGGGGAATTATTTGAAGATGAATTGTATCGGGCGATTTACGCTACTGATGCCTCGGTGTATCAGATGAATCCCATGGGGGTGGCCTTTCCAAAAGACGAATCCGATCTACAAGAGATAGTTAAATGGGCCAATGAAAACGAGATCGCGCTCATTCCTAGGGCGGCAGGTACCTCGCTAGCGGGTCAGTGTGTGGGCGAGGGGGTAGTCGTGGATACTTCAAGATACATGAACCGTGTTTTGAACATTGACAAAGAGAATAAAAGAGTACGTGTTCAGCCTGGAGTGATTAGAGACGAATTGAACGACTTACTCAAGCCTTACGGTTTGTTTTTTGGTCCAAATACCTCGACAGCCAATAGATGTACCATTGGAGGAATGGTAGGAAACAACAGTTCAGGAACCACCTCAATTCGGTATGGAGTCACGCGTGATAAGGTGGCCGTTTTAAGAACTGTTTTGGCAGATGGTTCAGTACACGAATTTGCAGAATGTACTACTCAGATTCATAGCGCTTTTGGAACGACAATTGAACGTGAACTAAAATCACTGCTTTCTCAACCGACAGTCCAGGCCGAGGTCGCCACTCATTTTCCGAAGTCTGAAATACACAGACGAAATACGGGTTACGCGATTGACGCTCTGATTAACGATTTGCAGAATGCTTCCCAAGCCAATTCGTTTAATGTTTCTAAGCTCTTATGTGGAAGCGAGGGAACCCTGGCTTTTACTTCAGAAATTGAACTCAAACTCGATGAATTGCCTCCGGTATTCGGAGCAATGGTTGTCACGCATTACAAGACCTTAGAAGAAAGTTTGAGCGACGTGGATACCGTAATGAAACATGAGCTCTATACCTGCGAGATGATGGATAAAGTCATTCTTGATTGTACCAAAGGAAATAAGCTCTACAAAAATACCCGAGATTTTATAGTGGGTGACCCTGAAGCGGTACTCATGCTCGAGGTGAGGGCCCCTAGCGAAGAGGCCTTAGATCAACAGCTGAGCGCATTGACTTCGTTTTTGAAGGCACATAGTGCGAGCTATGCTTCTCCGGTTTTGAAGGGGCCTGACATCCAAAAGGCGCATGAGTTAAGAAAAGCAGGGCTTGGGTTATTAGGAAACATGGTTGGTGATAAAAAAGCAGTGGCTTGCATCGAAGACACTGCTGTTGCACTTTCTGATTTAAAGCCCTTTATTTTAGAATTTTCAGCCTTAATGTCACGCTACAAGCAGCGTGCGGTCTATTATGCGCACGCCGGAGCCGGAGAGCTGCATCTAAGACCCATACTCAACTTAAAACGTTCTGAGGACGTGGTGCTTTTTCGAGAAATTACCACAGCCGTAATGCGTCTGACCAAAAAGTATAAGGGCAGTTTTAGTGGAGAACATGGAGACGGTATTGTAAGGGCAGAATTTTTGCCTGAACTGGTAGGAGCAGCGAACTATGAAACCTTCAAATCGGTAAAACGCTTATTTGATCCTAATGGACTATTCAATCCGGGTAAAATTGTCAATTCGTATCCCATGGATAAATCCTTGCGTTATGAGCCAGATCGCATCGAGCCCGAATTGAACACCTTTTTGGATTTTTCAGATACCCAAGGCTACTTAAGAGCTATTGAGCAATGCAATGGGAGTGGGGATTGCCGAAAAACTGAAGAGGCTCATGGTGCCATGTGCCCAAGTTATCACGGAAGCAGAGATGAGAAAGACACCACCAGGGCAAGGGCAAATGCACTTCGCATGTTTATCACCCAAGAACAAGAGCTGAATGCGTTTACACATAAAGAAGTTGTCGAAGCCCTGGATCTCTGTTTGAGCTGCAAGGCCTGTGCTAGTGAATGCCCATCAAATGTAGACATGGCTACACTTAAGGCAGAGTATCTCTTTCAGTATCAAGAACAAAAAGGGTACTCATTACGCAGTCGGTTTTTTGCCTACAGCACGCAATTGAACCGCGCAGCCGCTCAAGTTGCTTGGATTTCAAATTCTTTATTTCGCAGTCCAGTCGCACGCCTACTTAAGTTTGTTTTAGGCGTGGCCCAAAAGCGTTCACTTCCGCAGGTCAAACAGTTGAATTATCATCGGTATTACAGTGAATTAAAGGGCAAAGGAGGTGAAAACCAAGGTCGTGAAGTGGTTCTGTATATTGATGAGTTCAGCAAGTATCTTGATTCTGAATTGATCAAGTCAGCCATCGACGTATTGCATGGATTGGGATACAGACTTCATCTCATTTATTCTGAAAGCGGTAGGGCCTTCATCTCAAAAGGCTTTTTAAGGCAAGCGCGCGAATGTGCGCTGACGAGTTTAGGTGTACTGAAACCCTTTGTTGATCAAGGGATACCTATTATCGGAATTGAGCCTTCAGCAATTTTAAGTTTTAGGGATGAATATGTACGCTTACTTCCTGAAAACAATGAGGTAAAAGCGCTTTCAAAACAAAGTTTTTTAATTGAAGAGTTTTTGCTCAATGAAATCAACGAAGAGCGCATAAGCACTGAGGTCTTTACCAAAGAATCCAAAAACGTTAAGATTCATATACACTGCCATCAAAAGGCACATTCGAACCAGAAGGTCACCTTTGATTTACTCAATGCAATACCGAATTACCAAGTGACCTTAATGGCTACAGGTTGTTGCGGTATGGCCGGATCATTCGGTTACGAAAAAGAACATTACGACCTTTCGATGCGTATAGGAGAGTTAAAGCTATTTAAAGCAGTTCGAAAAGCGAGCGAAGAGACGTTGATTGTTGCAAATGGAACAAGTTGCCGTCATCAAATCAAAGACGGCACACAAAGAAAGGCATGGCATCCGATTCAAGTAATTGCTCAAGCATTGGTGAACTAATCCTCTTCGTTGGAATGGTCTTCTACGATTTCAATGTCCCGTAACCCTGCTTCTTTTTTAGTGATAGAGGCTATAAGCTCTTCGATATCCATTTCTTTTAGTTCTTCGTCTACAAAGAATGGTGATAGCTTGTCGTGATTGTATTGATACACTCTCCAACGTTTAAAGCTGTATTCTAAAGCCGTTAGGTTTTCAACCCAATCTCCAGAATTTAGATAGGTGGTTTTTCCTTTATGGTTTTGAAACACCTCCTTTTTTGGTTGGTGGATATGTCCGCAAATCACGTAATCGTATTCATGGTCAATAGCTAACTCAGCAGCTACCTTTTCAAAATTTTGAATGTATTTCACGGCTCCTTTGACGCTATTTTTAATGCGTTTAGAAAGTGAATATTTCTCTTTGCCTAATTTAAGAAGCCCCCAATTCACAAGCTTGTTAAGTAAGATGAGACTGTCGTAACCCCATCCGCCCAGTTTGGCCAGCCATTTGGCGTTTTGAATGGATAAGTCAAAGACATCGCCGTGAAAAATCCAGGCCTTTTCTTTACCAAGATCAAGTACCAATTTGTCGCAGATTTTAAATCGGCCCATCGTATTACCCGAAAATTTACGAAGCATTTCATCATGGTTTCCGGTAATGTAATAGACATCAGTGCCTTTAGAGGCCATGCCAATAATCTTCTTTAGTACCTTGAGATGTGATGAGGGAAAGTAGCGTTTTCTGAACTGCCAAATATCAATAATATCCCCATTTAAAATGAGTTTTTTTGGTTCAATACTACTCAGGTAAGCAATGAGTTCATCTGCATGACATCCGTAGGTTCCAAGGTGGACATCCGAGATAATGGCGATATCAATTTTTCTTCGTTTCAATGGAGGCGATGCATCATAGAGCGAAATTAAGATACTGTCCACTAGATGAAACTTAACGAATCGTGAACACTGTGATAATAAAAGGTTAAGGATAAAGTCTAGAAAAAGAGTTCTATTTTAGCCCCACAATCCTTAAATTCAAGGAATATGGCCTCTAACAGTTTCGGAAATAGCTTCAGGTTGACCTCTTTTGGCGAATCCCACGGGCGATCATTAGGCGGAATTATCGATGGCTGTCCAGCTGGTGTAAGGATAGATGAAAGTCTTGTGCAGCACGACTTAGATCGCCGAAAACCAGGTCAATCGAAGATTACTACCCAACGTAAAGAGGCAGATCAAGTGATTTTTCATTCAGGAATATTTGAAGGGGTCACTACCGGAAGTCCTATTGGATTTAGCATCGAAAATACCAACCAGCGCTCTCAAGATTACACGCACATAAAGGATACGTACCGCCCTTCGCATGCAGACTATGTATACGACAAGAAATATGGTTTTCGTGATTACAGAGGGGGAGGTAGATCTTCAGCAAGAGAAACTGTAGCGCGTGTGGTTGCTGGTGCCGTCGCCAAACAGTTTATTGCACCCATTCACATTCAGGCTTATGTCAATCAAGTAGGCTCGTTGCGTGTCTCTGCCCCGTATACCGCATTGGAATTAGACCGTGCCGAAGAAAACATCGTGCGTTGCCCAGATCCTAATATGGCCGAAGAGATGATTGCATTCATCAGCCAGGTTAAAAAGAAAGGGGATACTGTGGGCGGAGTAATTCGCTGCGTTATCAAGCAGGTACCTGTGGGATTAGGCGAGCCGGTATTTCAAAAGCTACACGCCAATTTAGGTGCGGCGATGCTATCAATAAACGCGGTGAAAGGGTTTGCCTATGGCAGCGGATTTGAAGGTGCGGCGATGTTTGGAAGTGAACACAATGACTATTTCAATGCCGATGGCAGTACAAAAACAAATTTCAGCGGAGGAATTCAAGGTGGCATTTCAAATGGTATGGACATCTATTTTGATGTCGCTTTCAAGCCTGTAGCAACTATTTTACAACCCTATGAGACCTTGACTAATCAGGGAGTTTTAGAAGAAACCCATGGTAAGGGTAGGCATGATCCTTGTGTGGTACCTAGAGCGGTACCTATTGTTGAGGCAATGGCTGCACTGGTGCTCGCAGACCATCTGTTAATGAGTAGAACCTCAAAAATTTAAGTAGTTATGGCTTTGCATTGGAAAATCGTTATAGGAATGGTATTGGGTGTGCTTTTTGGGTTCGCCATGACGTTTTTTTCTTGGGGCAATGACCTAGTTACTGATTGGGTGCTGCCCTTCGGAACCATTTTTGTTCGGCTTTTGAAGCTCATTGCGGTTCCTTTAATCCTCGCATCTTTGATTAAGGGAGTTTCAGATCTAAAAGACATTGCAAAGTTTAAAGATATGGGGCTGAAGACCTTCGGGTTGTATATGATCACCACTATAGTGGCCATATTCATTGGTCTTGCTCTGGTAAATCTCTTTGTTCCAGGAGCCGGAATCAGTCCAGAGACCGTCGAAAAGTTGACCGCAACATACGCCAACGATAATGGGGTAACTTCAAAAATAGCTTCAGCCACTGCCCAGCAGCAAGCGGGACCCCTGCAATTTGTCGTTGATATGGTCCCTGACAATATTTTCTATGCCTTAGCGAATAATGGGTTGATGTTACAGGTCATCTTTTTCGCCATTTTTTTTGCTATTTCGATGTTGCTTATCGGAGAAGAGCGCGCAAAGCCCATGAAAAAACTTTTTGATGCCCTTAACGATGTCGTTTTGAAGATGGTCGATTTGATCATGTTATCCGCTCCCTACGCCGTATTTGCGCTACTGGCAAGCGTAGTTGTTTCGAGCAACAACCCTGACCTTCTGATTGCCTTGATGAAGTATTCTTTGTTGTTGATTTTTGGGTTGTTTCTGATGATTCTATTTTACATGATCCTAGTCAAAGTGGTCGTTAAAAAGAATCCAATATGGTTTCTTATCCAAATTAGTCCCGCTCAGCTATTAGCATTCTCAACCTCCTCGAGCGCAGCCACCCTTCCTGTGACAATGGAACGTTTAGAAGAACATGTTGGGGTGGACCAAGAGGTAAGCAGTTTTGTGCTTCCGGTTGGAGCGACCGTAAACATGGATGGTACAAGCGTTTATCAGGCGATTGCTGCGGTATTTATATCGCAAGCACTAGGCTTTGAGTTGACGTTAGGAAATCAATTAACCATTATCCTAACCGCTTTGTTGGCATCAATAGGTGCCGCTGCCGTGCCTGGGGCGGGGATGGTGATGCTTGTGATTGTGCTAGAATCTGTTGGGTTTCCGGCAGATAAATTAGCCATCGGATTGGCGCTTATTTTTGCTGTTGATCGCCCCCTGGATATGTTTAGAACCGTGGTGAATGTAACTGGTGATGCCACCGTGGCTGCGATTATTGCAAAAAAATTGAACAAGTTGCATCCGCCCAAACCAAAACAGTGGGATGATCATATAGACGAGCTCAAAAACTAATTCAAACACCCCTTATGCATATTTGCTTTCTGATGTACCCATGGGAGAACATCAACCCCGAGCGTGACACCACTTTAACTTTCATTCACGAGTGTGTATTGAGAGGGCACAAAGTGGCGCTTTGTACTCCTGGAAACCTCACAATAAGAGATCGTGTTACTTCGGCCTTTTGTCAGGTGATTAGTGCCCCTGAAAAGATCTCGATGAGTATTAAAACCTTTTACAAAGGGTGTTCGTTTAAGCATCAAATGCTTCCGTTAGCCGGATTTGACTGCATATTCATGCGGGCTAATCCTCCTATGGATCCACTCATGTTAAACTTTTTGGACAGTGTGAAAGACGATGTATTCATCTTGAATTCAATCGAAGGTTTAAGAGAGGCAAACAATAAATTGTATACCGCAGCCTTCGGTAATATTCACGAGGATATTATTCCAAACACCCATGTCTCAAAAAACAAAGAGTATTTGATTCGTCAAATAGAAGATTCGCCTTCAGATAAGATGATTTTGAAACCCCTCAATGGATATGGTGGTTCTGGAGTGATACTCATCGAAAAGACGGCGATGAAAAACATCAACTCACTACTCGATTTTTACCTCACCAATGCCGATGGATCCCATAACTATGTCATACTTCAAGAATACGTTGAAGGGGCCGAAAAGGGGGATATTCGAATTTTATTACTGAACGGAGAGGCGATAGGGGCAGTAAGGCGCGTTCCGGATGCCAAAGACCATAGATCGAACCTTTCGGCAGGCGGAACCTATCAAAAGCACAGTCTTACTAAGCATGAATTAAACATTTGCAAAAAAATAGGGCCAAAATTAGTGAAGGACGGGCTCTACTTTGTAGGAATCGATGTAATCAACGGAAAATTGATTGAAGTAAATGTCATGTCTCCAGGGGGCGTGGTACCCGTAAACAAAATGAACAAGACAAAAGTACAACGTAAAGTGGTGGATTTCATCGAAGAAAAAGTAGACGAAATGCTGTTCAAAATTCATCGTCGTTCAAAGCTTCGATCTGAGGTTCAGGATTCATAAACAGATTGTGACGCCATGGTTTCTGAATTATCTCTTGAAGACATTCTAGATCACATCGATAAGAGGCTTCCGCTAGAAGCCTATGATGACGAGCGTTGTTTTTATTTGAAAATAGATGATTATGTCCCTGTGGTTGCCACCGCCATTCACGACGGACATCACTTGCCAGACGATCTTAAACTACAATGTGCCCTATCTGAATCTGAGCGACTTTATGAAGAAGACCCTTTTACCGGAAGGTTTATTCAAGAGAGTCCAATCATGTTTATTGGTCAAGACAGCCGTTATTACTACGATCTTAATCGTTTACCTGATGAAGCTATTTATGATGTCGCTTGGGGAAGATCTGTCTGGCGTGTTCCTTTATCCGAAACGCAACGCGAACGAGCGCTAAAGCGATATGAACGCTGTTATACCGTGATGCATCATCTATTAAGTGTCCTTGAATCGTCGTTTCAAGGAGAAACGCTTTTACTGTTTGACATTCACAGTTACAACTACAAGCGCTGGGGTAGAGAAGTTCCCGAAATCAACATCGGAACGTCACAAATTAGTCGAAACCACTGGGGCAAAACGCTAGATCGCTATTTGGAATTATTGTCTGAGCACTTTGACACTTTTTGGGTAGCTGAAAATAATACCTTCTTTGGAAAAGGTGGGTTTTTAGCGCAACTTATGCATAGCCATTCACAATGCTTGGTATTGGCGACTGAGTTTAAGAAGTATTTCTGCGACGAAGAGCATGGAGAGGTTTTTCACGAAGCGGTTGAAGACACCCGACATAAACTGGCACAAGTAATGCGTAAAATGCGCCTAGTATAAGTTTATGGCTACCTCATTCTCAAAACTTTATGAAATCGACCACCGGCTGTATCGATTATTGCGCAAGGTAGAGCTGCTTCTATATATCAATCCAATCAATGCTGAGAAAGAGCGCCTGAAGTTTTACAAAAACAAATACAATACCGATCCGATCTTTCGTTATCCGAAATGCCAATTAAATCTGCGTAGCATTCGCAAAGAACTTTTCAGGTTAAAGATGCAGAAAATTGAAAACGAAGCCATTGCATTGCTATACGAAGAGGTTCGTTGGTATTTCAGTGGTATTTTGGATTGCATAGAACAAGTAGGTAAAAATGAACTCTTTTTGAGATCAAGCCTTAAAACTTTCGGGGCGCCTTCAGCCATCGATATTTATCGAGCACAAACTATTGCTCAGACCTTAAAACACAAATTAGGCACCGAAGAAAAAACGCCATTGTACGCTACCGAAGAAGCTTTAGAGTATATGAAAGGTTTTATAGAACCCTATGGTTTCGATGTTACTGTAAAGTCGGCAATGCATATAAGTTCTAAGGCTATGGTGAGCAACAGCAAGAAATCGGTCATCTTGAAGCGCGGAGAGCGATTTTCATCCCTTGAACTAGAAGCGTTGGCACATCACGAAATTGGGGTTCACCTGGTAACTACCTTTAATGCAGAGAATCAGGGGCTTAAAATTTTTAGCCTAGGATTTCCATTTAATGTGCAGAGCCAAGAAGGTCTTGCGGTACTCGCTGAGTATTATACGGGAGCACTCGGTGCGAATCGTCTCTTTGAACTCGCCATTCGAGTGCTATTGGCGGATAATGTAATCAAGGGAATATCCTTCGCTGCGAGTTTTGACCAACTAGTCAGTGACTACCGTCTGTCAAGAGATCACGCATTTAGGCTCGTTACTAGGCTTTATAGGGGAGGGGGATTTACCAAAGATCGCCTGTACCTACCCGGTTTTTTAGAGCTGTTCTATGATCACAGTGATGCAAACAAAATGGACTGGCTGCTTGCCGGTAAAACAGCTCAAGAATACCTACACATCAGACCTGTTCTTGAAGAATTTGAGCTATTGAATCCAAATAAGTATCATAGCCGAACCTTCTCAAAGGTAAAACCTGCCCATACTGAGTTAGATCAATTACTCCATCGTCTGAGGTAAGAGACCAATGCATAACCTAGATCAAGGAACGAATAAGGAAATATACTGAATACAAAGGCCCACCAGGGTTTGGGATTCAGATGCTTACATATTTCATGGAGTGCTTCAGAGCGAATGAACCAACCTTCTCTGGGTTGAATAAGGATTAAGGTTTTATTAGTCAATTCAAGTTCAATACCTCGTTCTTTTAGCCAAGCTTCAGTTTGCTCTGATTTCGAGGACTCAAAAGCGAAATAGCGCCGCTGGTCTCGTCGAGCCACCCAATCAATAGAGGCCGTACAAAGCGCGCACTGGGCATCGTACACTATAGTGGGTTTGGTCATTGGTAGTTTGGTTTATATTTTATTCAACTTGGATAAATGCACTTTTGTAGTAAATACGCCATAATTGACTGTAGCGATATGCTTTTCTATGGCGTCGATAGTGCCCGTCGATTTACTGTCTTCTAAACGCACCTTGTCGCCCACCCGAAACGTACTGATATCCGGTTTTTTAACTGAAGCTTTTTTTTCTTCTTTTACGGGCTTATTAGGCAAGACCTTAAGGTCTTCTTTAAGCTGTGATTCTTGCGTTTGCTTTGACTTTCGCTCTATTTTAACCGCTTCAGCATTTTTCTTTTTTCGCTTACTATTCTCTGATTCCACCAAATGAAGCACCCCACTTATGAGATTGCGTTTTTTCTGATCCACATAGTAGCGTTCAGATAATTCGTCCAGTTTTTGCCCAAGCTGAATCATCCTTTGGTGGTATTCGTAGAGCTGCTGGTAACTCTTTAATTTGTCGTCGAGTTTTTCATTCAGCTTTTCAAGCTTTTCTGCCTCAATTTTAGCGCGCTTTGCTTGCTCATCTAAGACCGACTCAGTTTTGGTCATTTTAGAGCGTTCTTTTTGCAGTTTGGCAATGGTTTGGTCAAAGCGCACCTTTCCGCGTTCTATCTTTTTTTTAGCTCGATTTAAAAAGCGATAAGGAATACCATTTTTTTCGGCTACCTCGAATGTAAATGAACTTCCGGCTTCTCCCAGCACCAGTTGATAGGTCGGCTCTAACGTCGCATTGTTGAACAGCATGTTTGCATTGGTAGCATGCGCCAATTCGTTAGCTAATAACTTTAAATTCGCATAATGGGTGGTGATTACTCCAAAGGCCCGACGGTCATAAAATTCTTCTAAGAAGGCTTCGGCCAAAGCACCACCTAACTCAGGATCAGACCCTGTACCAAATTCATCGATCAGAAACAACGTAGTGTCGTCGCATTTATTTAAAAATTGCCGCATATTCTTTAGGCGGTAGCTGTAAGTACTTAAGTGATTTTCGATCGATTGGTTGTCTCCGATATCGGTCAAAAAGTTCTCAAAGAGACACAGGCTACTTGAGCGATGCACTGGGATGAGTATTCCGGCCTGAAGCATCAATTGAAGTAACCCTACAGTTTTCAGTGTAATACTCTTACCTCCTGCATTGGGTCCTGAAATGACAATGATTCTGTTTTCTGGGTGAAGCTCAATAGTCTGCGGATGCGTTGGTCGCTGTTCTTTTTTGTTTTGAAGTAGCAGCAATGGGTGAAAGGCGTCTTTGAGAAATACCCGTCGTTCCGTATTCAAGGCAGGCATTAATCCTCCTATTTTTTGAGCATAACGCGCTTTGGCAGCAATTAAATCGGTTTGAGTCAAATAGTCTGCATAAAGTTCGATGTCTCGTTTGGCAGGACGGATAAAATTGGTGAGTTCGATTAATATCCGCCTTATTTCTTGAGACTCTTCATATACTAAATCGGCAAGCTCTCTGGCGTGTTTTTGAGTAGAATCTGGAACGATATAAACAATTGACCCTGTTTTAGAGGACCCCAGTAACGATCCTTTCACCTTTCTGCGATACATTGATTTCACGGCAAGTACCCGTTGATTCTCAATAACTGATTCGCGTATTTCATCTAAGTAATCAAGCTTAGCACAATGGTTTAAGGCCGCTCCAAAGCTTTGATTAATTCGTCCCTTAACTTCATTCATGCTGCGTCTTAGGTCGTTGAGCACCGGAGAGGCGTTTGATTTGATTGCCCCAAACCGATCAATGACTTCAGCAATTTGTTTTCTTATCTCAGCCTGATAGACCAATTCGTCTAATCGACTTGCCAGGGTAGGGTAGTACGTGTTGAATTTTTTAAAAAACTTATAATGCGATTCAAAAAGCTCACAAATCAAGGCAATGCGTTGAAATCCCTCTGGCTCAATAGCTGTATTTTCAATTCTCAATAAGGCTAACTCTTCATCAACAGGCTCAAAAGCGTGATTGGGTATACGGTTGTCATTTTCAAAACTCGCCAAATATTCTGAGCTATAACTCAGTGTTTGAAATACCTCTGACTCTGAAAAATAAATGGGAAGCTGACGAGCGAATACACTCGCTTTTTCTGTATGGCACAACGAGGCTATTTGCTCACACACTGTGGTGAATTCGAGGTCAGACAGGGCCTTTTGAAAAAGTGTGCTCATCTTTGAATGAACAAAGATACAGGCTTTAGCTATCTTTAGATATGTTTTTTACACTACCTGGTCCTCACTGGAATGAGTTGTTTGGTCATCCTAAAACCGCAGAACTTCTAGGTGCTTTTTCAACATGGTTAGCTCAGGAATATGAAACGCATCGGTGCACACCGCCGCAGCAATCAATCTTTAATGCTTTTCAATATTGCCCTGAAGACCAGCTCAAAGTAATTATTTTAGGTCAAGATCCTTATCCAGCACCTGGTGTAGCTGATGGAATGGCATTTTCTACGCAAAAAAAAGGGCTGATTCCGGCCTCTTTGAAAAATATCTTGATTGAAAGTGGAAATCCTAGAGTGAAAACTGGCGATTTGCGGCCTTGGGCTAAGCAAGGCGTTCTCTTGCTAAACACGATTTTGAGCACCCAGGTCAATCAGCCCAATGCTCATCAAAACAGGGGGTGGGAGTTATTCACAACACATGCCCTGAATTATGTCATAAGTAAAAACATTCCCTTGGTGGTGATGCTTTGGGGAAATGCAGCAAAAAAGTTTAGTAAACCACTCATAAGGTTCGATCATTTGCTCGTTTTAGAGAGTGGGCATCCGTCTCCGCTTAGTGCAAATAGGGGGTTATGGTTTGGAAACAATCACTTTAACCAGGCGAATGAGTATCTAGACCATCAAGGTCAGACCACCATTAATTGGACATTAACCTCCGACACGCTTTACAGTGAACCCACACTCTTTTAGGTACTTCATGATTGGATCCCGGTAGTCACCTTGAACGATAATTGAGGCGTCACTTATTCCGCCACCTACATTAAATTTAGATTTAAGCGCACTGCTGAGCGCTTTAAAATCATTTGGTGCGCCTTGGTAGTTCTTGATTACAGTTGTGGGCTTGCCCTTGCGTTTTTCATAAACACAATGCAATTCAGGAGAATGATGCACATAGAAGGGCAAAGTTGAAGTCTTCACGACTTCTTCATTCTTTTCTGGCAGGTGATCAGGAAATAATTTCTTTAATTGCTCAGACAAATCCATGTTCACCTATTTTAATAATCCCAATTCTCGAAGACGTTCGTCTAAAAATTCTCCAGCCGTGATGTCCTCGTATAGCTTAGGCTGATCTGCAGTGATGCAATGAGGCAACACGTTTAGCGGCATGGTTTTTTTGGGATGCATGAAAAACGGAATAGAATAGCGCGATTCATTCTGAGCGCGGTCAGGATTAATTACCCGATGAATAGTTGATTTTAATCGATTGTTGGTGTGCCGTGAGAGCATGTCACCCACATTAATCATCAATTCATCAGGGGCGGCGATGGCGTCAATCCATGCTCCGTCAAGGCGCTGCACCTGAAGTCCCTTTCCATGAGCTCCCATTAGCAAGGTAATGAGATTGATGTCTCCATGTGCTGCGGCGCGCACTGCCTGTTGTACATTTTCATCTACAGGAGGATAATGAATCGGTCTTAGAATAGAATTTCCGCCAATAATATAGGGGTCAAAGTAATACTTTGGTAGCGCTAGGTATTCTGAAAG
>JBJOGS010000101.1:0-31749 GCA_046048095.1 Bacteroidota bacterium | reverse complement strand
TTCCGAAGGATTTGATCAACAAGCCGTACAAGAGTATGATTGATCTTCAGCGCACCCCCTCAAGTCTGATGCGCTGGTATGCCATACTCAATGCATTGGCACTCACATTAAGTCTTTGGGTGTCGTTGAAGGCGGCTCTTTTCTTTTTGGGCTATATCATCTCTATCTGGCTTTATTCGCATCGACTAAGAGCGTTCTTGATTTGGGGTACACTCTTTTCGGCCTTTCTAGCAGTAAGTCCGATCACGGCCTTATTTCTTTACTATCAACATCTAGAGTGGAAGATTGTCGGCTTCGCTCTTTTCTTATTTCTCTTACTCTGGATTATTGCACTTGTAAAAGATTTAGAGAGTATGCCGGGTGACCTCGCCGTGGGTTTACAAACCCTAGCGACGCGTTGGGGACTTGTGGCAAGCCGCAGATTTATCCGCCTCGTACTTGCCGCTGAGGTGGTGCTTTCAGTCAGTTTATTATACGCCTATGAATTGGGGATGATGCGGTACTATTTTGTGGCAGCCCTCGTATTTTTTGTTTTGCTCTGGGTACTCGTTCCGACTCTAAACAAATTGAAGTACTACAGTGAAATTCATTGGGCCCTCAAGTTATTGGTGCTTTTCGGAACACTGAGTATACTCTTTTTAGACCTTGAACGCTTTGCTGAGTTAAAAGCGTTTATTTTTGCTTTCTAAACTGTCGCTATACCGTGCCCTCGAAAAATTTTCCCCGTAAGTCTTCGTCTTCTTCATCGCCTTCTAGGCCTGGCCGTCAACCGCGACAAGAACGCCAAGCGGGTGTACCACGTAAAGAACGCCAAGCGGGTCCAGAAGGCCAGCGCCGAGAAAAAAAACCTGCTAGCTCGAAGCCAAAGGCACCCCTTGGATCGATGCGGCTCAACCGTTTTATCGCTCATGCCGGCATTTGTTCGAGAAGAGAAGCAGACACCTTTATCAGTGCCGGAAGTGTGACCGTCAACGGCAAAGTGATTTCAGAGATGGGGTATCAAGTAGCTCCATCAGATGAAGTGCGATTTGATGGAAGATTGATTTCTTCAGAGCGAAAAGAATATGTTCTGCTAAACAAGCCAAAAAATTTCATCACTACTACCTCAGACGAAAAAGGCAGACGCACCGTAATGGAACTCATTGCTACGGCCTCTAAACAGCGACTTTTTCCGGTCGGACGTCTCGACCGCAATACCACGGGACTACTATTGTTCACGAATGATGGTGAGCTTGCTGATCGCCTGACCCATCCGAAATTTGGAGTTCGTAAAATTTATCATGTGGTGCTCAATCAAAATCTTAAGGTCAATCACCTTCAAGAAATTGAGGCCGGAATCACCCTAGAAGATGGTCTCGTAGAGGTGGATGCCATAAGCTACATTCAGGGTGCCACGAAACGTGAAATCGGCATCGAAATTCACAGTGGTAAGAACCGCATTGTAAGACGTATATTCGAGCATTTTGGGTACGAGGTGAGCAAGCTAGATAGGGTGAGTTTTGCCGGATTGTCAAAAAAGGATCTTCCGCGCGGCCATTTTCGCCACCTTACCGAGAAAGAGGTAAGCTTCTTGAGAATGATTGGGTAGATCGAGAAAAAAGCAAAAGCAAAGGCACGTATTCTAAGGCTGTTATCCATAGTGGCACCTCAACTGGATGGTACCCATAGGCCGAGTAGCTAAGAAAAATGGTGCCTGACCAAACGAGAACCAGAGTGCTTCTTCGAAGGCATGCCAGTCCGATCAAAGTGATCAAATACCAGGGATGAATGGTTGGAGAGCTCAATAAATAAGCCAAAAGTAGCCACTCAGCATAGCGAATGAATTTGTTCAAACTTGTACTCTTCACTCCAAAGAATCCAGCAAGCACTAGAAGTCCCATAACCTGAAGGTATCCATAGATATCGATGAGCTGATAGTCTTGGGCGCCTAAGGCCAATCCGATTCGTTTAAACAAGGGGTAAATGGCTCCGTTGAATTCAAAGTTAGAGAACCACAGCCCTATACTTGCCCCCCAATTTTGAGCCCATAGGGGACCTGAAAAAGGAATTATGAGCAGCAGAGAAAGCACCAAAAAGCTCAGACCGAATCGAATAAGCGCTTTTGGTTGAAGCCATCTAAGTAAAAGCGGAGCGAGCATGAGAGGTAAGAGCTTAGTAAAGACCGATGCGCCAAAGAACAGGCCTGCTCTGAAGTATTGATTGTTTTTAATCGCGTGTAAAAAGGCGAGTAAAAAAGCAAGCATCACAGGTTCGAAATGCAAATTATGAGTGCCTTCGATTATCACGAGAGGATTCAAAAAATAGGCTGTCAAGGCCCATTGTTTGTGACGGTATGAGCGAATAAGTTTGAAAAGCAGCCCAAAGACTGCCAGGTCGGCTAGTACAATGATGAAACGAAAGATCAACCTTGGCTGTGCGCTCAAGCTACCCAGCGTGAATAACCACTGATTCAACATGGGATAGTTGCTGAAGTTTCGCGCACTCGAAGGCCCCATACCTTCATAAAGCGGTTTCAGGTCGTGGTATTTTTCTAAGTAGATGAGCTCTTCGGGCACGTAGGTGTATGGGCTAATTCCTCTTAGAAAAAGCTCACCGTCCCAAATAAATCGATAAAAGTCTTGCGATAAGGTCGGAACACTTAGTGCAAAAACTGCTCTAAAGAGGAGTCCTAAAACTAAAGTTGCTGCTATCGAAATCGGTCGCTCAATGAAATAGATATAGCACAAAAAAGTAAGTCCGACGGCACCAAGTAGCAATCCAAGGTCTGAGCGCACTATGTGATGGGCTAAAGCAACATAGAGCCCCAAAGAGAGCACAGTTAGAAGGATGTAAGTGCTTGTTTTCATGGTTGTTTCCATGAAGATACACATACCCAGCTAAAAGCGAGTGCAGTGAAGAGGTGCAGTCCGATGAGGCTATAGCAGGCTGTTTGTAGATCATTTATAAACGCCATCCAAGCTAGGGTGGCCAATAACCCTTCGATGAGCATGAATGGACTAAAGCGACGTTTGAATTGTTGTTTGAGCTGTTTCATTTTTGGAGTGCGTACAAACGACGATCGGATTCCTAAATGACCTTCAAGAACCGCTTTGGTATTCATGAAACTCATTCCGGCTGACAGTGTAAAGTAAAGCAGCAGATGAATGAGCCATTTAAGTCGCAATGACTTAGGTTGCGCGATACGTGCGGCGCGGTACAAAGCGACAGCTAGCAGCAGCGCCGAGATCGAAAGCACACTACTGAGAAGTGCCAGCTGTTCAAGTTGTTGGTGTGTGAATTGAATCACTAGCGTAGACAAGCCTAGCATTAGAATTAGAAATGAAAAGACATAGAAAGAAGACCCGAATAAATGCATCAAGGCATGAAAGCGAACGGCACTAGAGCAGCATTTGCCTATGCGATGGCGTAAAAGCCGAAAGTTTTCGGCCGCTCCTTTATTCCATCTGAATTGTTGAGTGAAATAGGCAGATGGGATGGCCGGAAGCTCACTTGACGCCGTGATGTATCCATGGTATGCGATCTGGTATCCTTCAAATTGTGCGCGGTAAGCCAAGTTGAGGTCTTCGGTGAGTGTTTGCGTACTAAATCCTTTTAATTCTGAAATCACCGATTTCTTCCATAGCGCAGCCGTCCCATTAAAGGTGGTGAACAATTGGCGATGATCTCTAAAGAGATGTTCGTTAATAAAGTGATGGTTCAGGCCAATGGTTTGAATTGCGGTAAGCAGGTTTTCATCACTATTTCCATAGACCCAGCGCGATTGAACCGCTGCAATTGAAGGGTTTTCGAATGCTTCTAAACACTGCCTTAACCAATTAGGCGGAATACTGAAATCAGCATCAAACAGGGCAATGAACTCTCCTTCGGCTTTTTTGAGCCCTTCATTGAGCGCTCCGGCTTTAAATCCGTTACGGTGCTCTCGCCGAAGATGGGTAGCCCTAAAACCCGCTTCATTGAGTCTTGCGACCCATGCGGTATTAATTTCAACAGAGGCATCGTTCGAATCGTCTAAGAGTTGAACTGCTATGCGTTCTTTAGGGTAATGAATCGCTAAAAGCGAGGTAAACAGGTGGTCGACCACTTGCCCTTCATTGAATAGGGCGATCTGAAAGGTGACGGTTGGAAGCGAAGTGTCGTCTGTTAGGTGGAGCGGGTGCTCAGGCGCTTGAAGTTGCCTGCGTTTATTGGCCTGAGAAAAAGAAAGGCTCACATAAAGCTGGTAAGAGGCATAATAAAGAAGGGCTAAGGTGAACCCAGCAAAGCAATAAACCAGAATTTGAGCGCTCATTTCTTTAGGCTGTAAGTGAAGATCCACAATAAGATTTTGTAGCCTGCCAAGAGTGTCCCCTTGAATGTGCCAGACACTTTAGAGACCCCAATTCGCTTTCTGTAGCGCACCGGGATTTCAGCATAGGCAACTCCGTTTTTGAGAACTTTCAGCTGCATCTCAACTGTCCACCCGTAGGTTTTATCGGTCATTTTCAGGCCCTTTAGGGTGTCATAACGTATGGCCCTGAAGGGACCAAGGTCGGTGAATCGCGAACCGAAGAAGAGCCGCATCAGGCTCGTTGCTAAGGCGTTTCCGAAACGCTGTTGAGGGGTGAGTGCACCTTTTTCAAGTTCAGGAGTAACTCGAGTGCCAAGACAGAACGCTACCTCTTTTCTAAGAATGGGCGAAACAAGTTGCTCTAGCTCTTCAGGATAATCTGAGTAGTCTGCATCTAGAAACACAACAATGTCATCAGCTTTTGCTTTCGAGGACAAATAGTCTAATCCCTTAAGGCATGCGTAGCCGTATCCTTTCTGAGGCTCAAAGAGTACGGTGGCCTTAGCAGCCTTGGCCTCATCGGCAGTGGCATCGGTTGATCCATTGTCTACCACGATAGCTTCTTCTACTATCGCAGGAAGGTCGTTTAAGACCAACGAAATGCTTTTGGCCTCGTTGAATGCGGGTATGATTACCCAAATCATACTTGAAGATGGGGGTTTGCGGTATTTTCTAGACGCAACACACCGCGAGGGCAAACTTCAGCACATATGCCACATCCCACGCACGAGGCACGTTTTATCGGTGCTGCCTTTTGAGCATAAGCCCTAACGTCAATACCCATTTCACAGTATGCCGAACAGTTGCCGCACGAAATGCACTGTCCTGAATTGGTGGTGATCTGAAACTTCGAAAATAATTTTTGTTGAATGCCTAATAGGGCGGCCATAGGACATCCAAATCGACACCAAACGCGATTGCCTAGCAACGGATAGAATCCGGTGCCGATCACCCCAGAAAATATACTGCCTACAAAAAATCCATAGACAGATCGCAAGGTATACGAAGGAATGAGAAACACATGATAGGTGTCGCTTAAGAAATGCATTCCAGTTAGGCCTGCTAGTAACACCCCCACAATGATCATCGACGTTTTTGCCTCTTTCGCCAGCCATTCTCTGCGTTTGAAATAAATGAGTGCTACGGTGGCCACTAACAGGCCAACTGCACTAGAAAGAAATAGTGCAGGCGAAAGCCAATAGTCTTCAGGGTGTTCAAGCAGGTAGCTGTGTACCAGACCCACTGTGCTCAAGGTAACAAAGACCAAAATACTGTGAATCATCCAGCGCTCAAGTTTCCAGGCCCGAATGCGATTGTCGCTCAGATGCCTGAAGGCGTCTCCTGCGGTTTCAGCAAGACCGCCGCAGCCACACACCCATGAACAGTACCAGCGCTTGCCGAATTTATAGGTGAGAATGGGGCTGATCACGAAAATTGAAAGTAGGCCAAAAAGAAGAAGCCCAATTCCAAGGGTCTTGGCATTCACGAAAGATTCGATGTAATAGCTGTCAAAGAGGTAATAGTTTAAGGGCCACATGCTTTTCAGATCGTAGTACGGAAGGTCTCCGTTTAATCGCGCCATAAATTCAGGCAACAAAAAGGCGAAAATCAACTGAAAAAACATGACGCTAATCGTTCGAATGACTTGATACCGACTGTGACGGTATTTTACTATGAATTTTACTCCAAATAAAAGGATGGCAAGCGTGTAGAGCACCCCATAGACAAACCATTGGGAAGCGGGTTTTGCCGCTATCATCTGACTGATGGGGTCAAAACCTCTTATCATTGGTTCGAGAGCAGACTCGAAGAAATAAAGTAAGATATAAAATGAGGTAAGTGCTAATGCGCTGAGGTACGCCCACACTCCGCGATTGGTCAACGATTTAAGAACGTTAGCGTTATTTTTTATCCCTGACTTACACGGCACATAACTCGCATAGGTATAGCCCAGAATGCCAGTGGTGATCGTGCATAGCGCAACACCTGTCAGCAAGCCTACAGATGTGTTCAGAGAAGTAGCTACCCCTGCAGAGAAAAGCAGTATGAGGCCCAAAAGCCCTAGTGCGGTAAAGGTCCGCTGGCTAGCGGTGGTTTGATATGAAAGCATATCGAAGATCTTTAGCGTGGTTCTTACTGAATTCTGTATCGAAATGAGCCTTTTCTATTTGGTCGACCACTTGATCTATGGTCGCCGATTCGTCAAGCCAATCTTCAAAGACACTTTGTTTTAGACGGATTCCTAGGCTGTTTACTCCTAAAAATAGACGGGTGTGCACCTCATAGGCTAGGGTCACGCCTTTTGTCATTGAGGCATTGTGCCAATGAAATTGATGTTCTGAATTTTTGCGTTCACTCGAATTACTCACTTGCCCATAGGTCTGGTATTCAAGATCGAAAAATTTTGCTGAATTGAACCAATGCGCTTGTGTGTAAGCTACCGGGCCTTCCATGAAATGTTTCGATAAGGTGTCTGCCATTTTTCGCGCCACATACCATACCGCCTCTAAGGCTCTTCGACTTGGATGGGATTGTCTGAGTTGGGCGCAATCTCCGATCGCAAAAATAAAAGGGTCATTGGTTTGCAGATATTCGTTAACTAGAATCCCTTGATCCATCTCGATCTCACTTTCCCTCAAGAAGTCGATGTTGGGGGTTACTCCAATACACACCCCGACAAACTGGGTATCTATGCACCTTCCGTTGCTAAGTTCAACCCCTTTAACGTGCGAGTGGTCTGTGGCAATAAACCCTTTGAGTTCGCTGTTTGGGATGATTTCAATGCCTCGTGATTCGATGTGTCTTTGAACGAGTAAGGCATCTGTGTCCGGAAGCACCGAAGACCAGAATAAAGATTCTCTGATGAGCATCTTTACGTCTATTTTTCGACTATGCAGCATTTCGGCGAGCTCTACTCCGATGAGCCCTCCGCCCACTATAAGAGCGTTTTGGCAGTGTTCTTGGGTAGAGGTCAGCTGTTCTATATATTCTAGGTCTTTGAGATGATACAGACCAGATATACCCTTCAAATGGGCATTGGGCCAGTCAAGAAAACGAGGCTTCGATCCGGTGGCAATGACGAGAATATCGTAGTTCAGCAGTTGCGTGCCCGAAGCATACACATCAATTTTCAGTTGTTTGATCTTTCTGTTTATTCTGGTAACGCGTCCCCTGATGCGGTTAATCGAACTATCCTTCCAAACAGCGCGTTCGTAGGGCTCGGTTTGCTCTGCTGTTAAATGCCCCATGTATACATACATTAGGGCAGTTCTTGAAAAGAAGTAATCCGCTTCTTCAGAGATGAGATGTACCCTAAACTGAGCAGAGGCACTGAGATTGAGCGCTACGGTGCTTCCTGCAACTCCGTTTCCAATGATACACACCTCTTGCATACGGTTTACTTAGCAACAACCCCCTCCTCTGTAGTGGTAGGTTGATGGGCTTATATAAATGGGTTCGTTTAAAGACTGCAGTGCAGCGGCGGTTTTGTCGCAGATCGCTAGAGGTTGATTCACCATCAGCACATGTCCTTTGCCGTCATCAAAATAGGGTTGGCCACCGTAGTAGATGGCTGTCTTTCCGCTGAATACACAAGGCCCATCTTGAGGCATTGGATCTTTTATCGCACAAACCTCTACCGAATCAATGGCAATAGGTTTTTCGGTTTTATGATGTTCGGGCGAAAGCACGCGATAGGCGTGCCGGGCTCTGATTTCTATCGTTGCGAACCCGGCGTTGGTAAGAGCCTTGATGTACTCGTCTAAAGAGATAGCGCCGCTTAAGCAGGCCGCGCGCATTTGATCATTTTTGCGCAATGCCTCTGGCAAGGGTTCATCGCAAATGGGATCGCTCATAACCAAACGACCGTGCGGTTTTAGTACTCTAAACATTTCGCTAAGCGCCTGTTGAAGGTCAGCGGTCTTAAAAATATTAAACAAGCAATTTTGAGCAGCGACGTCTACGCTCTCATCTGAAATTGGGAGATTCAACGCGTCTCCTTTCTTCAATTGAATAAAGTCTTCATTGAACCAGTCGTTTTCTTTTTGAGCTATTTTAAGATTCGCTGCACAAGCCTCGAGCATCGCATCGACAGCGTCAATACCGATTACTCCGTTTGTTCTTCGAGAGAAATACGAAAACTGAAGTAGCTCCATTCCGCCACCGACCCCTACATAGAGCACAGTTGGAGAACCAACAAGGTCAGAGGCAGAGACGGTTGTTCCGCATCCGTAGTTCATGTCTTGCATGATTTTAGGGATGGTTAGACCCGGCAACTGCCAGATCGGAGAGGTGGTACAACAAAGCCCGACATCAGGAGTCTGTGCGACTTCTGAATAGAGTTTATGCGTCGCATCTAAATAACTCATGAGCGTACAATTAATTCCTTGAACAAACGAATCAGTTGAGGCTCTGCAGCTTGTGCAACGGCCAAAATATCAGCGACATTGATCGGCTGAAGATGGTCAGGATCGCATTCGTCGGTCAATACCGAAATAGCAATGACAGGTAAGTTTAATTGGTTGGCTACGATGACCTCGGGTACCGTACTCATGCCAACGGCATCCGCGCCTATAATTCGCAGCATACGGTACTCAGCGCGCGTTTCTAATTGAGGGCCTACTACCGCAGCATAAACCCCTTTTTGTAGAGTAATCTGCTGTTCTTGAGCGATGGATATTGCTAAAGCATTCAGATCGCTGTGATACGGACAAAGCATGTCTACGAATCGGGGTCCATAATCCGAGACATTAGAGAATGCAAGGGGTGATCCGCCTTGAAGGTTGATATGGTCATCGATCAACATCAGCTGACCTTTAGCGAAGGACGAGTTGATCGCCCCTGCGGCGTTCGAGATCATGAGCTTTTGAATACCTAGGGCGTGCATAACGCGGATCGGATAGGTCAATGCAACAAAATCATAGCCTTCATATAAATGAAAGCGACCTTGCATGACCACGACCTTTTTTCCGCTGAGTATACCAAAGAGTAGTTTTCCTGAATGGTATTCTACCGTAGATACCGGAAAATGCGGAATGTGATGATAATGAGCAACGGCTAATATCTCGAGCTCATCGACGAGCTGCCCTAGTCCTGTTCCTAAAACAATGCCTATTTCTGGGGTTTCGAACCCTTTAGATCTGAGGTGATCTAAGGTTTCTTTGAGTAATTCATTTTTCATATGCTGTCTACTAAATTACGCCATTTCTAACGAGCATCATCGGAGTCATCATTTAAAAACCCAAAGTGCAAAAGGTCGTCATAGGTGTCTAAATCCCGCAAAACAGCGAGTTGTGACACTTCTAAGTGACTGGTCTTCGCACGAGCGAGGGTTTGGTTAAAAACTTCGCTATGAGAATAAGACATAGACTCAAAAAGTTGTGGTTGAGGGTGCTTTAATCCTAGTAAATAGTAGCCTCCATCAGTCGCCGGACCAAGCACTACATCACAGAAATCAAGTCGACTAAAAGCCACTTCAATTAAGGCGGAGTGGATCTCAGGCAGGTCGCTGCCAATCAGAATCACCTTAGAATAATCTGCAAGCAACAAATCAAAGGCGTGAAGCATACGTGCTCCGAGAGAATCTCCCTGTTGAACATGTACTTGAGCGATCAGATTCGAGGGGGCAGGTTCTAGCCGTTCGTGATAAAATAGATGGACAGCCGCGGCGGTGTGTGCCGCGGCCCCTAAAGTGAGATGAACCAGCTGGGCATAGACTTCAAGCGCTTTTTGATCGCCAATAGCAGCCGCTAAACGCGTTTTGACTGCGCCAAGACGCTGATTTTTAACGAATATCGCCAGGGCATTACCTTGTTTACTATCTTTCATGAATGGCGTAAAAATAGCCGCTTCCACGATGCCTTTAAAATCAAATCTTATGAAACACTGGTTTTTCTCTCTTTCTATTCTGGTGACACTCCTTTTTTCGAGCTGTGCTCAGCGAACTGAGTCGATGGCAAAGTATGCAGAACCCTTTAGGCCACAGTTTCACTTTAGTCCAAATTCGATGTGGATGAATGATCCAAATGGACTCGTCTTTGACGGTAAAGAGTATCACCTGTTTTACCAGCATCATCCTGAGGATATTGTATGGGGACCCATGCACTGGGGGCATGCCACGAGCAGTGATCTGGTGTACTGGAAGCATCAGCCTATTGCCCTTTACCCGGACGAAAACGGAACGATCTTTTCGGGGAGCGCGGTGATGGATATCAAAAACACCTCAGGACTTGGCACTAAAGCCCAGCCCCCTATGGTTGCCATTTTCACTTATCATGATCCGGTGGGGGCAGAACAGCAAACAAACAATTTTCAGACACAGGGTATGGCATACAGTCTCGATCAGGGTAAGAGCTGGACAAAGTATCCTGGCAATCCGATACTCAAAAACCCTGGATACGTTGACTTTAGAGACCCTAAGGTTTTTTGGCATGAAGAAACCTCTTCGTGGGTTATGGCCGTCGTCGCAGGAGATCATATGCAATTGTATCGCTCTGATAATTTAATCGATTGGTCTTTAACTTCGACTTTTGGTCAAGAAGTAGGCGCACACGGCGGAGTGTGGGAGTGTCCAGATCTTTTTGCCCTTGAACTCAATGGACAAACCCATTGGGTGTTGCTAATTAGCATAAATCCAGGAGGTCCGAATGGAGGAAGCGCCACACAATATTTCATAGGCGATTTTGACGGATACGCCTTCTCTTCCGAGCAAAGCGCTATCAAATGGGTAGACTTTGGTCCAGACAATTACGCAGGGGTTACCTACAATAACACTCCAAACGATGAGCGACTATTTATAGGTTGGATGAATAATTGGTCCTATGCGCAAAGTACTCCTACTGAAAGGTGGCGCAGTGCCTCGACCCTTCCGCGTAGCCTTAGCTTGTACGAAACTGCCGGTGAGGTATTTCTTAGAAATACTCCGATAGCTGCTCTGGATCAATTGAAGTTGGCGGCACCCATTGTACGAGACGTATATGGTGAAAGCACCCGAGTACAGTTGCCCGCAAGTCAGACTTATCTTCAGTTAGCCCTTCCCTTTCAGTCGACAAGCTTCAGCTTGAGCAACTCGAATAATGAAGAGCTCAGCGTGCGTCTGGATACTGAGACAGCTACCTTGGTGATTGATCGATCTCGATCGGGATCGGTCGCATTTAGTGAGGCTTTCACCACTCCAATCACCTTGGATCTCTCTTCGGTACAAACTAAAAATCTGGTGCTTGATCTGTGGATAGATACGGCTTCAATCGAACTTTTTATCAATGGTGGACAGGTCTCAGCCACTTTGCAATACTTTTCGAGCAAGCCCTTTGATTTCTTGACTTATGACGCAATGAATGAAGCCATCGAGGTGACCCAATTGGCGGGGATTAAATCAATATGGTAGTAAGACTATTAGTTTGTTTAAAGAATGACTAGTATCTTTAAACAAAAAGAAAAAGAAAAATGAAGCCTACAGAAGATCAATTGAACAAGAGAAGAGAGTTTTTAACAAAAGTTTGTCCAACGGTTGCCTTTGCCTTATTTGGAGTTTCATTCTTAGAGGCTTGTTCGTCTGAGAGTACCACAGATCCAGGTACGACCGGGGTTTCGGAGCAAGAGGATTCTACGGTAGACTCGGGCTCGACCGACACCTCAGGATCTAGTGGGGCTAGTGACACCCCTGCTTATACAATTGATGGGGATACCATCACGGCTGATCTCAATAATGCCTTTTTTGATAACCTTAAAAACGTAGGGGGCTGGATGAACTTTACCGATGCGGGTATCTTATTGCTTCGCACTTCGACATCGCAGATCTTGGCGTTCAACAATTGCTGTCCGCATGCCGGAACAAGCAACGCCTGGACGTTTAGCGCCTCAAGCAATCGGTTTACTTGTGGCAATCATGGAAACTCTTATGGTACTTCTCAAGGAGGCACTGCGAATTGTTCGTCAGGGGCGACTTCAGGCAACCTCGCTAGATACACCACTACGATAAATGAAAATCAATTGGTAGTCACCAAATAACTCTATGATTCTTAGATCTGTTCTATTATTTTTTCTAGTGATACTCTGCTGCCAAGGGATAAGGGCGCAAGAGGATTTATTCTCTCAAATTACCCAAGAACAGGCGTCAGCCCCGACCTTTGAATTGCTTCCAGAACGCATGCTCTTTACCCAGCGACTATTATGGGGTGAGAAAGGAGCGCTTCGAATTACGGGTATCGCAAAGCTCACCGAAGAACAGCGGATGAAAGAGTTAAAATGGCGAAAAACGCTGCTTAACGCACACCAAGTGATTGGCTATGTGACCTTGGCAGGTATGGTCGCTCAGGGCGTCATTGGTGGTCAGCTCTACAATGGGGATTATTCGTTGTATGATACCCACGAATCGATTGGAAACATCGTTACCGCCACTTATTTTACCGGAGCAGCCCTCTCACTTTTCACTCCTCCGCCACTTATAAGCTCTAAAGAAATTGGTCTTAGTGGTGCTCGGGCACACAAGTGGTTAGCCACGGTTCATTTATCCGCCATGATCGCCACGCAACATTTTTCTGATCGCGACAAATCATTACACCGGGCTTCGGCCTACACTGCCTTTGGCTCTCTGGCCGCTGCAACTATTTTAATTCGAATAAAACAATAATATGAACAGAGGCTTTTGGCTCATTATTTTCGCCTTCAGTGTCATTCAGCTATACGCTCAAGAATCCTATACTTTGGCGACCTCGACCATACGTTATAGTGGTTACCATGTGGCGCATGATTGGACAGGCGCCTCCACGAAAGCAGCAGGCATACTCATTCTAAACGACTCGAAGCTTCAACGAATAGCGGTAAGTGTTCCGCTGGCCTCGTTTGATTCGAACAGCTCGAACCGCGATTCGAATGCTTTAAGGGTGCTCAACGCCCTTTTGCACCCCGAAGCGCGATTTTATAGTGAACAAATTCGTCAAATAGACGATGAATCTGTTGAACTTTTAGGATTTTTTGAATTGAATGGAATAAGACAAGATTACAAGCTTATACTTCGCCTTACTACTCAAGAGAATGAATGCCATATCTCGGGTAAATTCAAGTTAAATTTGAATGATTTTGATCTCAAACTTCCACGGTTTTTGCTCAAACCTATCGAAGAGGAAATTGATGTGGACATCGAACTAAAGTTTAAACAAAACCCTTGATTATTTTATTTTCTCTCTAAATATCAGGGAGTTAGTTGGTCAATCCTTAGAGATATACTAATTTTACACCAAAGTTGTTTTATGAATACCAATGCCAACTCTGTGCCTCTTATTGCCGGAGATTTTTATTTAGAGCACTATCACAAACTTTGTGCAGAACTCAATGGCACCTATTTAAGAGAAGTGTACGAGCGTATGGCGCAAAACTTTAAATGGGTGACCCCCATTGAAGAAGAGGCCAAGGACTATTCTACGTATCAAGCCTTCATTATTAGCGATCATCAATATGCTGTGATATGGGTTGATCAAGGCTTTTCGAAAATGACAGGTTACCAAAGTCATGAGATTGTTGGGCGCAAGCCAAATGCGGTACTTCATGGATCGCAGACTCAAATAGAAGAGCGAGCCTTCTTCAGAGACCAATTAAAGTCAGGAAAATCGTTTACTGCGCGCATCACCAACCACCGTAAAAACGGTGAAGCTTATCTATGTGAGGTGAAAATTGTTCCTCTATTCAACGAAGCAAATCAGCTGTCACACTACATCGCTTTAGAACGCGAGGTGGCCTAGGTTACCTACTTAATCTAGGTTAAGATTTCTTTTGGTTTTGTTCGCTCAAGGTAAGGGAGTGTCTTACCTTTACAATTCAAAATCAAAAATCTATGAAATCATTTTTACTTTCTTTAGTTGCTGCTGTAGCGTTTAGTTTCTCGCTTAGCGCTCAAGACATTAATCTTTCTGACAGTGCCTTGAAATGGTATGGGTCAGATATCACGGGTAAACAACACTTCGGTTCTTTAAAATTTAAATCGGGCGCACTCAAGGTTGCCAACGGAAAACTTCAGGGAGGATCTTTTGAAATCGATATGACTTCACTGAAAGTAGAAGACCTTGAAGGAGAATGGGCACAAAAGCTTGAAGGACACCTAAAAGCGGACGATTTCTTTGGTGTAGATCAATTTGGCACTGCCTTTTTAGTGCTGACTTCAGTAAAAGAAGCAGAAAGTGGGTATGAGGCTACCGGAGATCTTACAGTAAGAGGAAAGACGCATCCTGTTAACGTTGCCTTTGCTACTGCAGGTGCAAACAAAATGACTGCCACGATGGTTTTCGATCGTTCGAAATACGACGTGAAGTTTCGTTCTGGAGCATTTTTCTCTGATCTAGGAGATAAGTTGATCTTAGATGACATCAAAGTTGAAGTGAGCTTAGCTTACTAATCACTATATATTTTGAGCTTTCGTACCTTTAATGGGTATGAAGTCGATAGAAGAAATAATACAGGGGCAGCGCCGGTTCTTTAGAACCGGCGCTACGCGTTCTGTACCCTACAGAAAACAGGCTCTAAGAAAATTATTGGCTGAGGTAAACGCAAGTGAAGAGGCGATTATTGAAGCCCTAAAAAAAGACTTGAATAAGTCGGCTTTCGAAGCGGTGGCTACCGAAATCAGTTATTTGCAAGCCGAGATCAAACACTGCCTAAATCACGTTGATCAATGGTCAAGAGTAGAGAGACGTTCTTCAAGCTTGGCTTCGTTTCCTGCTTATGCCAAGGTGTTCAAAGTTCCCTATGGGGTGACCCTGCATATCTCTCCGTGGAATTATCCGTTTCAGTTGAGTTTAACGCCTTTGGTTTCAGCGATTGCAGCTGGCAATACCGCAGTTCTCAAGCCAAGCGAGTACAGTCAGCATACTAGCGCATTGCTCGCCGATATTGTGAAACGAGTATTTGATGAAAACCACGTCACAGTGGTTCAAGGGGATGCCTCGGTAAGCCAAGCCCTGCTGAATCATCAGTGGGACTATATTTTCTTTACTGGAAGTGTTGCGGTGGGTAAGTTGGTGGCACAAGCCGCTGCAAAGCATCTTACCCCGACGACCTTAGAGTTGGGTGGTAAATCTCCTTGCATTGTTGATGAATCCGCTCCATTAGCACTTAGTGCACGACGCATTGTATGGGGTAAATTTCTAAACGCGGGCCAAACCTGTATTGCTCCAGATTATGTTTTGGTACATCATCGCGTATATGGCGAATTTTTAACAGCTTTAAAGACGGCTATTGAGAGGGCTTATTCAAAAACCGCTGACCAAAGTGAAGATTATGGGCGCCTCATTCATCCAAAACACGTCGAGCGTATGAAGTCTTTTATTGACGAGGCCACAGTAACCTATGGCGGAGCGACCCAAGTTGAGAGTCGATACGTACAGCCCACTATTCTTACCGACGTTACTCCGTCGCATCGCGTTATGCAAGAAGAGATTTTTGGCCCGGTCTTGCCCGTGATACCTTATGAAAATGATGATGAGGTGTCACAGTGGTTGAATTATTTTCCGAATCCGCTGGCGTTCTATGTGTTTTCTAAGAACAAGCCATGGGCTGAGAAGTGGTTGCAAGAGCAGCGCTTCGGACAGGCTTCGGTGAATGACACCATCATGATGATCGCTGAATCGAATCTGCCTTTCGGCGGAGTAGGCGAGAGCGGACACGGCAGCTATCATGGAAAATACGGATTCGACACCTTCAGTCGTGAGAAGCCCGTGCTGTATCGTTCGACTTGGCTTGATGTGCCTTTACGTTATGCTCCGTATGCCAGAAAGCTGACCGCCTTGAAGGGCTTACTTCGTTTAAATAGATGGTTTAGTTAAATCTATACGAGAGACCTCACCAGTAGCGTGTCAATCACGAATTCACTCGAGAGCACAAACACTCCGTTTGCCTGTGTGGTGGATCCGATGCGTTGATTTTTCATATAAATAGCTGCCCCTTCGATTAGTTCTTTTCGATCCGTAATTTTACCCTTAACTTCGAATTGTGCTTGAAGATTGAAACCGGTAAGAACGAGTACCGCACTAAATAAGAAACAGATTTTCAAGGTGAAACCAATTTGTTTTGATATACAAAACTAAATGTTTTACCTATCAATACAAAAAAGATGCCCACGATTGAAAAGGAAAATTACCTGAAGGCCCTCTACAAATTTGATGAGCGAGGTGAAGGGGTTACAGTGACTGCATTGAGCAAACTTTTTGGAGTGAGTAAGTCGACGGTGTCTAATATGCTCAAAGAAATGGTAGCGCTGGGTTTTGTTCAAACCGAGGCCTATAAACCGATACATCTTACAGAAGAAGGGCGGCAATTGGCCATAGAGATCGTCGCGAAACACCGCCTTATTGAAACCTTTTTGGTTCAAATCATGGGATTCGACCCTGAACAGGTACATCAAGTCGCCGAAGAACTTGAACATGTGCGGCAGCCTGAATTCTTTAAGCGCATGAATGAAATGCTGGGCGATTTTAGTCACGATCCGCATGGGACCCCTATACCCAATCATGATTTTTAGGTCTACAGATGAATAGAAAACACAATCTTTCGAAGCTTAAAAAGAAGAGCAAGCCGTGGGATGTTTTGATCATTGGGGGCGGAGCCTCGGGCATTGGCGCCGCTATCGATGCTGCCTCTAGGGGGTATCGCACTTTATTGCTCGAAAAATATGACTTTGCCAAAGGCACTTCTTCGCGCAGTACCAAACTGGTACACGGAGGAGTGCGATATCTGCAAAACGGAGATATTTCTTTGGTCATTGAGGCTTTGAGAGAACGAGGAATCATGAGAAAGAATGCCCCTCATTTGGTGCAAGATTTAAGCTTTGTGATTCCCTCTTACGATTGGTGGAATAGCCCGTTTTACGGTCTTGGATTGAAGGTGTATGACATGATGGCCGGAAAGCTTGGATTGGGTCCGAGTACCCTTATCGATCGCGAAGAAACCCTAGCGTTGATTCCGAATGTCAAGCAGGACGGATTGAGAGGTGGAGTCATTTACCACGACGGCCAATTTGACGATGCTCGAATGGCCATTTCTATGGCGCAGACAGCTGAAAATCACGGGGCAACGCTGCTTAACTATATGGCGGTAGAAGGGTTGTTGAAAGAAGAAGACATGATTGCTGGCGTTGAGGTGAAAGATATGCTTTCGAATGAAAAGTATTCGATTTCTGCCAAAGTGGTAGTCAATGCCACCGGGGTCTTTTCAGATCAGGTGATGCAGATGGATCAACCTGATGCTAAACCTCGCATTCGTCCTAGTCAAGGGATACATTTAGTTTTAGACGCTTCTTTTTTAAAAGGAAGACATGCCATTATGGTGCCGCATACCACTGATGGCCGGGTACTCTTTGCAGTTCCTTGGCACAACTACGTGGTGGTAGGTACTACAGATACGGCCGTGAAAACAGCTGATTTTGAACCGAAGCCCTTGCCTGAAGAGATCGACTTTATCCTAGAAAATGCGAGTGCTTACATGACCAAGCAGCCAACACGAAAAGATGTCCTTAGTGTGTTTTCTGGCCTGCGTCCGCTCGCCGCCTCAGACGATGATAGTGAGTCTACCAAAGAGGTTTCACGACACCACAAAGTGATTGTGAGCACCTCTGGATTGGTAAGTATATTAGGCGGAAAATGGACGACCTATCGCAAAATTGCAGAAGACACCATCAATACGGCGATTGCGGTAGGAGGACTCCCTGAGCGAAAATGCAACACCGAGTTGTTGCCGATACACGGATTTGATTATGCCTCGAATTGGGAGGATCCCATGCACGTTTACGGTACCGATGCAGACAAAATTCGCGAACTCGATGAAGAGAAGAACGATTCATTAAGCGCCGCATTCTATCTCAGTCCAAACATGATTCAATGGGCTTGCGATGAAGAAATGGCTGTCACTCTCGAAGATATGCTCGCGCGGCGAAGCCGCGCGCTCTTTTTGAACGCCAAAGCGACCCTTGAGATCGCCCCTAAAGTAGCAGAGATCATGGCAGTCCATCTGAAAAAGAATCATAAATGGGTCACTGATGAGCTAAAGGCATTGGAAGCGATGGCCCAGCATTACGTGATTCATTAATTATTGAAAGTCGTATTAAAGTACAGTTCAGAAAGAGCGACTTTTTCGGCTATATCGAGCTCGATGGCTTTGAGTAAACCCTCAATAAGTTTCGATTCACGGGTATTTACTAGAAAGAGTGAACTTTCTCCGGCAGCAAATTTTTGCCGCTCGCCCTCAAATAGAGCGCTGTAATCACCAACCATGATTTCAGCGATGGCGAACTGCCTGTTATACGACTCGACAGCGGTTTGCAGGGCTTCAATGGGGCACAAGTGAATTAAAATAGATCGAGATCTGATGCGCTTGTCAAATCTGGAAGTGACTCACTTATAAGGTACGAGTACACGCATGAAGGCGAGTTTTTTATGGCAATACGAAAGGCTTCAGGCAACTCCTTTTCTCCCCGCACGGGATGAACAGGACACTCTTTAAGTGCATGGTAAAAGTGCTCTCCGCTTACACTGCACAAGTTCATGCTCACGCGAATTGCACCGTTATGATCTGTGAACGAGGTCAGAGTTTCGTGGTCAGGTTTTTCGACAATGTCTAGAACGTGGTTGTTCCGATCTACGTGCACTAAAGCGAATGCACTTACCCGTTGCGCATCGAAGCCTAGCCCCTTAGAGTCGTAATTCACTAATGCATGATCAGTATTTCGGTGATTTAGGGCAGTTTCTATGGCCTTAGCGCTGTAGAGATTGTCTCCGTTCGCGATGACAAACCGCTGTTTTCGCAGTGTAGAATACTGTTCCATCGCCTGCAGAATGGCATCTGCGGTACCCATGGGTTTCTCGCTTTCAGTCGAAGGGTGTTGTACGGCAAAATCAATCTTCAATCCCTTTATTGCCTGTGTGGACAGAAAGAGAGACCTCCATTGGTAGAAGGATTGATTTTCTGGACTCGTCACAATGACCAGGTGGGTTATCCCCGCTTGATGGGCTTCAAGGCACAATCTACTTAGTAGTGGGGTTTGGGAAGCGCCTAAGGGGATGAGTGATTTGTGTAATGACTGGGCGTAGTTTGTAAGCGGATGATTGGTTAGCTGGGCTGCTGATTTTTTCATGCGCGAAGAGTTTCCTCCGGCGAGTATGACAAGGACATTTCTCATGGGGTGATCTTCACGGTATAGGCTGATCGTGCTCCGCTTTCGAGTACCCGCTCGATGATGGCTTGCTGTTTGTCGACTGCTGAAAGCACGAAGAAACATCCGCCTCCTCCAGATCCGATGACTTTAGCGGCTAAACCTCCGGCAGTGAGTGCGACTTTCATTTGCTGCTGCATCAATTCGGGGGTATTTTGAATGGCTGTTTGCAGGTAAAATTGATGGGCATTGATCAGCGCTGCCAAGCGAATGATCTCACCAGAAACATTTGGCGCTGAGAGTAGGGCTATACCAGACCGGGTAATCTCATGATTGGCAATTGCCGCCTGCCAATAGGTAAAAAGCTCGGGACTTAAATGACTTTTGTATGCCGCTATATCAGATGCAGTTGCATCGTGGTAATTGATAGGAGGATTTAAAGATTGAGCGATCGCCAGTGCCTCTAGTGCCTTTTCTTTGGCCATACTAAGCACACCTACTGTTTCTTTGGCGATTCCGGATTCTACCAATACCATGTGCAGGTCACTTGGACGCGTCAGCACAGAGGTTGTTCGCGAATCGGGATAAATCACACGCAGTTCTTCAAGGGCGATGCTGTAATGGTCCATCAACCCGCCAGGATCACCAAAAAACGTCACCTCGGCTTCGTTCGCCCAATCAGCGAGTTGTTGAGGATCGACGGCTGCCGTCGAAAATGCATTGACCATGAAGCGCATAAAGGCGATTACTAGTGCCGAGGAAGAGGAAACTCCAGCATTTACAGGAATATCGCTGTGAATACTTATGGCATATCCCTTAGTCGGACGTATGTTTTTACGGGCCAACACGGCAAGTGAAGCCGCAAGAAAGTCTCCTTTTTTTACTTCTGATTCATCGATTTCAAGCCCGAGTTCGTAGGTCTTTTTGAGATCGCTAAGGTCAAAGGTCAGAGCTGCCTTATCTTGGGGGGTGGCGCGTAGGGTAAGGTAGCGGTCAATACTTGCAGCGATCACCGGAAGCCCAAGGTAATCTTGATGATCTCCTAATAAACAGATGCGCGCCGGAACCTTAACCGTTATCATGGCCTAAAAATAATCGAAACTGCGCTTTCTTTTTTTATCTTCAAAAGCCAATAGTCCTATCACTTTATGAAACGAAGAGCATTTATTCAGTCGACCACACTAACCGCTACTGCACTAGGGGCGGTACCCATGGCCTGTTCAACGGTGGCCCAAACTATGGCAGAGCGCCCCAGCGATCAATCGTATATGGGCGGATACGCCGCCGCGCCCCTTAAAGAGATACGAGCTGCCTTCATCGGATTAGGTTACCGGGGCAAGGGACACCTCGAATTTTTTGCAAGCCTGCCTAACACCAAGGTGGTCGCACTCTCAGATTTGTACGAAGACAATGTTTTAAAAAGCGCGGCTATTTGTGCTGAAGCGACAGGGACTCCTTGTGATACGGCTCAGTATTATGGCGATGAAATGGCCTGGAAAAAGATGCTCGAAGAAGTCAAACCCGATGCGGTTTTCATCTCAACGAATTGGACGAATCATGCACCTATGGCCATTGAAAGCATGAATGCAGGTGCACACGCCTTTGTTGAGGTTCCTATGGCGCTCACTATCGATGAACTTTGGGACATCGTGAATACTTCTGAACGAACTAAGCGTCATTGTATGATGATGGAAAACGTCAATTATTCTCGTGACGAACTCATGTTCCTCAACATGTGCAGACAGGGGCTCATCGGTGAGTTACTGCACGCTGAGGCGGCCTATATTCACGAGCTTCGTTGGCAGATGAATGAGGTAGAGCGCGGAACCGGCTCTTGGCGCACCTACCACTACGCCCACCGAAATGGAAATCTGTATCCAACGCACGGACTCGGTCCGGTGGCCCAATACATGAACATCGGAAGAACAGAAGACACCTTTAAACGTCTGACTTCTTTCTCAACTTTGGCGCGAGGTAGAAAGCGGTTCGCTGAAATGAATTTCGATCCCGATCACAAATGGAACGCCTTGGATTTTAAAGGAGGCGACCTGAACACTTCGCTGATCAAGACTCACTTAGGAAGAACCATCATGGTGCAGTGGGACGAGACCTCTCCTCGCCCTTATACCCGACACAATTTGGTTCAGGGAACCTTAGGCGCCTTAGCCGGATTCCCCACACGTGCCGCCTTCGAAGGAGGCCTAGAGGGAATTTCAGAGGATCACCACCGATGGATTCAAGGCGAACAGCTTCAAGCCCTTTATGAAAAATACGATCACCCGCTGTATAAACGTTTAAATGAAGCGGCCGCCAATAGTGGTCACGGAGGGATGGATGGTATCATGATGTATCGCATTGTAGAATGCTTGCAGCAGGGATTGCCACTAGATCAAAACGTCTACGAGGGGGCTCTCTGGAGCGCTGTCACCGAACTTAGCGAGCGTTCAGTGGCACAGGACGGGATGCCTCAAGACTTTCCGGATTTTACTCGAGGAGATTGGACGAAAACCGCTCCGCTTGACATCATCAGCTAGGTCGTCAATGCGTGTCCTACAACCACTAAAATTAGGCCTGTAACCCCTTGTAAAAGGGTGGCAAAAGTGTGGTATTTGTAAGCCTCTGCGACGCTCAGGTTTCCGAATTGAGAAACGATCCAGAAGTAAGAATCGTTGGCGTGAGAAACGGTCATCGCTCCTGTACCCACAGCGATAATCACCCAGACCTTACCCATTTCGCTATCAAGCCCCATCGCTGAGAGCAGCGGAAAGACCATCGCACTGGCGGTAATGATGGCCACCGTCGAAGATCCTTGTGCCGTTTTTAAAAACGAGGCAATGAGAAAAACGATGACTAGTCCCCACTGATTTCCTTCAAACCAACTACTCATATAATCTTGCAATGAGAGTTTGCTTATGATGAGTCCGAGGGTGCCTCCCATAGCGGTGATCATTAGAATGGGGGCGGCGATCTGAATGCCCTTACTGATACTCTCTGAAAAACTGATCACCCCTGGGGAGTGCAGTAAAGAAAATGAAACGAGCATACCGGCACCCAGCGCGAGCGTTGGGTCAATAGTGATGGCCGACGAGAAGGAGCTTAAGGCTAATAGCACAATAGGCAGAAGTATAGGTGCTAAGGATTTTGTTAAACTGGGTAGCTGAGGAGCTTCTGCTTCTTCAGTTGCTGCAATTTCTTCATCAGATTCAGGTACTAGACTCAGGTCAACGCGTTTACTCACCCACTGCGCGTAGGCGGCACCCACCAATACCAATAAAAAGGCGATCGGAGCCCCCACTACTATGAGCAGTCCGAGGTTCTCGAGGCCGAGATTGGCGGCAGCTGCGAGCGGTCCGGGGGTAGGAGGCACCAGGGTGTGGGCCGCGAATAGGCCGGTCGACAGGGCGATGGTGAGCGCAAGTAGCGGCACCTTAGATCGCCTAGAGAGTTCTTTGTTTAGAGAAGACAAGATCACAAAGGCAGAATCGCAAAAGACCGGAATCGAGACGATGAATCCTATCGAACCCAGTACATAAGGCATCGGTAGGCGTTTGAGGTAAACCATCAAAGATTGAGCGATGCGCTCGGTGGCTCGGGTGTGTTCTAAGACTACTCCTATGATCGATCCGAATACGATGAGCAGGCCAATGCTGGCTGAGGTTTTACCAAACCCTTCGCTTAAAAGCGCCCCTAAATCGCCTAGCGGAATCCCAGTGAGCAGTGCGAGTAGAATGCTCGAGACGAGGAGCACAAAAAAGGCAGGCCACTTGAGTTTTGTGGTTCCATAAATGATCCAGCCGATAACTGCGAAAAGCGCGAGAAGTCCTTGGGTCATGAATGGGGTGTGTTAAAGTGAAAGTGAAAGGCGCGCGTCACGGCATCTTCGAGTAGGGCTGCTGCGTTCTCTTTGCTCTCTTCTAAACTCATAGGCCCTGTTTGGATGTTAAATACTCCCGAAAATCCATGATCAAAAAGCGGTTGGGCATCTCCTTTTAAGGCTCCGCAAAAGGCGATCAGGGGTTTACCCAGTTCACTGCAACGTTGACTGAGTGCACTGGGCAATTTTCCGCCAAGTGTTTGACCGTCGATTTGACCTTCGGCGGTTAGCACCAGGTCGGCATCGGCAATCTTTTGATTGAGCTCCGCTAAGTCGGCAAGCAACTCAAACCCTGAAACCAGATTAGCTCCGAGTAGGGCGTGGAGTCCTGCAGAGGTTCCTCCGGCGGCACCTCCTTTGGGTAGGGTACTGCAATCTATTCCGGTCAGTTGGTGGACATTTTTAGCAAAATGCGATAGGGCATTTTCGAGTGTCTCTACTGTTTTGCTATCTGCTCCCTTTTGTGGGGCAAAGGTGTAACTGGCTCCTTCAGGGCCGAGTAGGGGATGCTCAACATCGGTGGCGATACTTAAGTTGAAGTGCGGCACGGCTTCTACATCGATATGCGCAAGTTGCTGTAGGGCAAGTCCACCTGGTTCAAGAAGTTCACCTTCATGATCGCTGAACAGGGCCCCAAGTGCTGATAGGATGCCCGTACCCGCATCGTTGGTAGCACTCCCACCAACGCCAAGGTAAATATCGGTGCAACCTGCATCTAAAGCGTGTTTGATTTGTATGCCTGTACCGTAGGTAGAAGTTATGGCAGGATTGCGAAGCTCAGGTTCAATTTGCCAAAGGCCAGAGGCTTGTGAGAGCTCGATCCATGCGGCAGGTCGGTCTTTGAAGCGAAAGTACGGCGCCCTTATAGGTCGTCCGAGGGCATCCACCGTATGTGTTTCAATCCGTGTGCCATCAAAAAGACGTTCAAGCAAATCGAGCGCTCCTTCTCCGCCGTCTGAAAACGGCAGCTGTACGCATTCGGTAATCTGAGAAAAAGGTGCCAATCCTTTAGCGATTGCCTCGGCGACTTCGGTGGCGGTCAGGCTTTCTTTAAAGGAGTCTGGAACAATGAGAACCCGCATTAATTCACCCCAGGTTGTTTCAAGGTGAACCCTTCTTTCTCTTTGGCTTCTGTTACCATTTCGCGCACCTTGGCGAGTAGTCCTTTAGCGTCATAAATGACACCATTACTGATCGTGTGGGTTACTCCACCCGCTCTGACTACCTCATTGTTTTCGGTGAGCTTAATGGCTCCTGTACCGTAAAGCACCTTAAGATTTTTTAGGGGATTCTCGCTGACTAGAATCATGTCGGCCTGCTTGCCTACTTCGATGGTTCCAATTTGATCGGCGACTCCCAGAGCTTCAGCGCCGTTTAAGGTAGCGGCTCGGATGACTTCGAGTGGATGAAATCCGGCCTCTTGCAACAGTTCTAGCTCACGGATGTAGGCGAATCCGTAGAGCTGAAAGATAAACCCAGAGTCAGATCCGGCGGTAACGCGTCCACCTCTGTTTTTGTATTCATTGACAAAGGTCATCCAGAGTTGGTAATTTTTTCTCCAGTTAATCTCTTGAGATGTGCCCCATTCGTGCCAGTATGATCCGTGAGAGATCTTAGAGGGTTGATAAAATCTCCATAACGACGGTAAGGTGTACTCTTCATGCCACTCGGCTCGTCTTGCGCGATGCAAATCGCGGTTAGCTTCGTAAATATTAAAAGTAGGATCCAGGGTAAAGTCAAGTTCGAGCAATTCGTTCATTACCGCATTCCAATGATCTGAATAGGGGGCTGCGGCCTGTTCCCAAAGCTTTCCGGCCTCTTCAAAACGATGTTGCTCATTTTGATAGTTGTAGTCTGCCGGATAGTCTTGCACCGTTCGATTATCAAATAGGGCCTCGGGCAGTCCGTACCAGTGTTCCATAGAGGTCAGTCCTGCGCGTGCTGAATGAAGCACATTCCAGCGGGCAACACTCATCTGGGCATGATGGCAGGCGGATCCTAGTCCTAAGCGCTTGTTCTCTTCGAGGGCCGCTTGCATAATCTCTGGTGCGGCTCCGAAAAACTTGATTCCGTCTGCTCCTTTTTTGGCATTGTCACGCACCCATTCGCGCGCCTGCTCGGGGGTGGTAATTTCTTTACTGCCCGATCCAAACCCCGTATAGGCAAAGATGCGCGGAGCGATTATTTCATTGCGTTCGGCTTTGCGTTTCAAATCCAGAGCCCATTCAAGCCCACGACCACTAGGCTCGCGTACTGTGGTGATTCCGTGCGCTAACCATAAGTTGAAGACATAGTCCCAATCTGCGCCTTGCGCTACCCCACCGATGTGCCCGTGCATATCGACAAAGCCCGGAAGCAGGTACATGCCTGAGGCATCGATTTCTTTACCGCCCGGTTTCAGTACAGGTCTACGCTTTTCATTGATTTCTACGCCTGGATACCCTACCACACGCACCTCGGTGATCTTGTCCTGTTCGACCACTACGTCGACCGGTCCTAGCGGGGGCGCCCCATTGCCATTGATGAGCATGGCACCGCGAATGATGAGTTGATTGAACGGACCTTCGGCGAGCTGTTGCGCACTAGTGGTCAGTGTGAGGGCGAGAAAAAGCCCGAAAAACCAATGTTTCATAGTTAAAAGATAAAATCTGTATTCAAAAAGTTGCTCTGGTCTGCTTCTAAGATATCACGAACGGTTTCTTTATTGACCTCGTTTTCTTTGAAGGCCAAAAACGAGCGTATCGAAAATGAGCGGAGCGCATCGTGCACACTAAGGGTGGCTTGACCTGAGTCTTTGCGCCCAGTAAACGGATATATGTCTGGCCCACGTTGACAGGCCGAATTTAGGTTCACACGACACACGAGATTCACCAGTACATCGATGAGGTGCGCCAGCTGATTTGGGTCGCGACCGAAAACACTCACCTGTTGGCCGTAATCAGAGGTGGCCATGTCATTTAGTGGAGTGTCAAGATCTTCAAATGAAATGACCGGAATCACCGGACCAAATTGTTCTTCTTGGTACACGCGCATTTCTCGAGTGACGGGATACAACACGGCCGGCCAAATAAAGTTGTCAAAACGTTGCCCTCCTTTTTCGTTCATGATTTGTGCCCCTTTTGCGAGCGCATCGTCAATCAACTCTTGAATGTAATCCACCTTGTTTGGTTCAGGAAGTGGAGTCAGCCAAGCGTTTTCGTCCCAAGGCTCTCCAAACCCTAATGCATCGACCGCAGCACAGAAGGATTCTAAAAAACGCGCTCTGATCTTTTCGTGAACGTAGAGTATTTTGAGTGCGGTGCACCGTTGACCGTTATAGCTGAGCGTTCCGGAGATGCATTCGCTTACCGTAAGATCGAGGTCTGAATCGGGCAAAATGATTCCTGGGTTTTTGGCCTCAAGGCCGTAGACGGTACGCAAACGATTGCTTTTGGGATGTAGTTCTTGGAGTGCATTTGCAGAGCTACTATGCCCAATAATGGCCAGGGCGTCTACTTTTCCGGTTTTCATGATGGGCGAGGCGATTGATCTTCCGCGCCCGAATAGAATATTTACGACTCCCTTCGGAAAGCTCTCTTGAAAGGCCTCTAAAAGCGGAGTGATGAGAAGTACACCGTGCTTTGCCGGTTTAAAAAGTGTTGTATTTCCCATGATAATCGCCGGGATGAGTAGACTGAAGGTCTCGTTCAATGGGTAATTGTACGGCCCTAAACAGAGCACCACCCCAAGTGGGGCCCTTCTTACGTGGGCGTATACCCCCGAGTGTTTTTGAAACTGACCCGCAGCACGATCGAGGTCTTTATACGCTTCAATGGTGTCGTAGATATAATCTACTGTACGGTCGAATTCTTTGTAGGCATCTGCCTTGTTCTTGATGATTTCCCACATCAGTAGTTGCACCACCTCTTCGCGTTTGGTCTTCATGCGCTCTACAAACTGCAGCATACACGCCATTCGGTCTTTCACTTTCATGGTGGGCCATGCACCTTTTCCGTGATCGTACGCCTCTAGAGCCGCATCCAAGGCATCTAGGGCTTCTTTTTCACCGAGATCTGGAATCGATCCCAGTCGGGTTTTGGCATAGCCTGTTTGAGCCCCATTTAGGGTTGAAAAAACGTCTTGGGTGGCTCCATCCCATTCAACAAGTGATCCGTTGACTAGGTATGAGCGATGTTCAATGGGTTCTAAGGTGGGTCTCATTTTGTGGGGAGTGCTTTAATAAATTGAGGAGCGCGGCGCACTTTTGTGGCCTGCTCAAAATCATAGGCGATGCCAATGAGCTTCGGTTCTTGGTAACGGCTCGCAAAGAAACTCACCCCAACGGGGAGTTCGCCCACAAAGCCTGCCGGGACGGTAATATTCGGATACCCAGATTGTGCTGCCGGACTCGAGCTACCCATTCCGAAATGATCGCCATTGACCACATCGATGGTCCAGGCAGGACCACCAGTCACACCCATAATCGCGTCGAGCTCATGGGTGGCTAAGGCGTTATCGATCGCTGCTCTTGAGTTCGTAGTCACGACTTCTAAGGCCTCGAGGTACTCTTGTTCTTCTAGTGAACCCATTTCAGCTGCTCGTTCGAGATGCTCTTGACCAAAGAAGGGCATTTCTTGTGCGGCATTCTCTTTGTTAAATGCGATGAGGTCTTCAATGGATTGAATCGGACTATCTGGTCGCGAGGCGAAATAGGCGTTTAATCCGTCTTTATATTCATAAAGCATTAAGGTGTACGAAGCCCTTCCGATATTTGATCGCTCGGGCAACTCGATATCTCTGATTACCTGAGCACCTTCTGCTTCAAGCGCGGCAACGACCTTGTTTAGAATATCATCGACCTTTTCATGGTTTCCGAATGTGCCCTTTAAGATGCCTATACGCTTGCCCTGAAGAGCATTCTCATCTAAAAATTCGGTGTAATCTGCATGCAGCTGGGCGGATAAAGTCGCCTTGTCCTTTGTGTCGATACCGGCCATCGCTGAGAGTAAAAGTGCCGCATCGGTTACTGTGCGAGCCATCGGTCCAGCGGTGTCCTGAGTGGCAGAAATAGGTATGATACCATCGCGACTCACCAAGCCTACGGTGGGTTTAATGCCTACTACGCCGTTTGTTGAAGAGGGGCAGACTATAGATCCATTCGTTTCGGTACCTATGGCTAAGGTGGCAAAGTTGGCAGATACTGCGGCTCCTGAACCTGAGCTTGATCCACAGGGGCTGCGATCGAGCACATAAGGATTACGAGTTTGTCCGCCACGTCCAGACCAGCCGCTTGATGAACGTGTAGATCTGAAATTGGCCCACTCTGAGAGATTAGTTTTACCCAAGATTATTGCTCCTGCTGCACGTAATTGCTTCACCACAAAGGCGTCATCTGGGGCAGGAGCGAAGGTGAGTGCCAGTGATCCGGCTGTAGTGAGCATCTGATCGCCCGTATCTATATTGTCTTTAATCAGCACGGGGATGCCGTGTAATGGACCACGAATCTGTCCGGCTGCCCGCTCTTTGTCGAGAACACTAGCGATTGCCATGGCATCGGGATTAAGCTCGATCACGCTATTGAGTTTTGAATCGTATGCCTCAATGCGATCGATATAGGCCTGAACTAAAGCCGTTGACGACAGTTCACCTTTTTGCATCAATTCTTGAAGTTGGCTTACACTGGCTTCTTCAATCGAGAATGAAGTAGGCGCTTCGGATTGTTCGCAAGAAAGAAGCACGGCACTGAATAGTCCAACGAGAAAAGTCTTAGTAGCGATTAGCCTCATAAGCTCATGAGATTTAATATTCGAGAAGGTAGTGAAAAATCGTACAGTCCTTACTTATTGTCTGATGAGTTTCTCGCTGACCCGCAGGTTTTTACCTTGTATTTCAAGGATATAGATTCCTGGTTCATGGTTTGAAAGGTCGACAGGTACTAATCGGGTGGGTCCTACCACTAAAGTCTGTTGAGAAACCACCGCGCCACCCAAAGGAGCCTAGTTTGTTCATGGAAGATTTTGTTTAAGTGTTAGATTCATTTCAATTATAATGTTTAAGTCAATAGAGTGCAACCCAATAGGATCAATTTGGCTTTTCAGCGATTCACGTTGCGTTAAACAATCTTGAAGGTTTTATTCGTTACCTTTCTTCAAAAATCTACCTCTATGCACATGTCACGTCTTTTAGTGCTTTTTACTCTCGGATGGGTATCGTTGAATTTTGCGCAAGATTATAAGAAGGTTGCCGAACAGTTTAAATCTGAGGTTTCGGCTTTTGACAGTATCGAAGTCAATGACGAGCCGGTAATCGTTTTCACAGGAAGTTCGAGCGTGCGCCTTTACAAGAATGTGGCTTCGTTGTCAGACGAGGTACGCATTTTGAATACCGGATTTGGCGGATCTACTGCGTTTGGTCTATTGACCTATCTCGATCAAACGGTGCTTCGGTTCAAACCCAAGCAGGTCTTTATCTATGAAGGGGATAACGACATTGCTGCAGGGCGCACTAACGCCACGATTATCGCGCATCTGAATAGCGTGTTTCAACGAATTTGGTGGGCATTGCCCGATACCGAGATCGTCTTTATTGCGGCAAAACCAAGCCCTTTGAGATGGCAGCAGCACGAACAGTACGAGGCCCTCAATGCGGCTGTTGAGCGATGGGCCAAGCGCGAGAGGCGTCTTAAGTTTGCCGACATCTATACCCCAATGCTTCAGGGTATGACGGTAAGAGAAGATCTATTTATTGATGACCGCCTTCACATGAATGAAAAGGGCTACGCCTTGTGGGATGCTGTTATTGCTCCGATGATTCTGAACTAGAGGCCTCGTCCTCTACTTCTTCACTAAAAAACGCTCTAAGCGCGTCGAGGGTAATCTCATTGGTGCGCACATCTTTGATCAATTCACCTTTGTTTAGAATGAGAATGCGCTGAGAGACTTCACTGACGTGCAGCAAATCATGAGAAGAAACCATGAGCGAAACACCGTGCTCGCTATTGAACGATTTGATGAGTTTTTGAAGTTGCATTTGTGCTCTCGGATCGAGATTTGCAAAAGGTTCGTCTAGAATGACAAGCGAAGGTGTTCCGATAAAGGCGGCAGCTATTCCAATTTTTTTCTGATTCCCTTTAGAATAATCCCGGATATATTTCTTGTTTCCAAGAATCTCATCGTTAAAAAAGGCCTTAAATCTGTCAATGAACTCGTTAAGAGCGACTTTGTCTACCCCTCTTAGCCCGGCAATGAACTCGAAATACTCTTCGGCAGTGAGATAACCGATGAGAAAGTTTTCGTCAATAAAGGCGGCAGTCTTCGACTTCCATTCTTCTGAAGTGTCTACCCGTATTTTTTGATTTTCTATGAATCCGGTAGTGGGTTTGATTAGGTCGAGGAGTAAACTGAAAAAGGTGGTTTTTCCGGCGCCATTGTTTCCGACAAGCCCAATGATTTCTCCTTGTTGCAATTCTAGAGTTTCGATCGATAGCACAGTGGTACCACTATAGGTTTTTGAAAGTTGGCTGACGTGTATCATGCGCGGTAGGCTTTTAGGGTTTGGTATTTTTCTTTTTTATAGATGGCAATGACTCTGCTAAAGATCCAAGGTTGAATCGAGAAGCCGAGAATAGAAATTAAAACGATGCTCCACTTGGCGGCGGCGGTTCCTAGGTAGGTGTCTACCAGAGCAAATAATCCGACCGGAAGCGCAATTTTTGGAAGGGTCAGCAATAGGCTTTTATAATTAAAGGCATTCTTATCTCCGAAGGCTTTCTTGCTTGAAGTGAGGTCAATTTTAGTGCGGACATAGGCACCTCCCCACAAGACGATCGCAGCATTCACGCTCATATTATACAGGGCGCCTATGAGTACGTAACTGAAAATATCCCATCCGAAAGTGATATACCAACTTGAAAGTATCGTGGTGACCGCTGTGAACACTTGAATTAAGGTGTATTTTGACCTCAGGTACTCCATATAGGTTAGATTTTGGGTCATGAGCAGCGAGTAATACGAGCTGTCCCAACTCGGAACATACTGACCAAAGCTGAACAGAAAGCCCCCGGTCACAAAAATTCCGGCGAAAACCCGCCAATAGACACCATCATAGGCCTCAATCGCTCCTGTAAAGAAGAGTAGACCATAGAATATGAAGAAAAATCCGGCAAATACGGCCATCCGAGCACGCTTATTTCGAATGATGAGAGCGACATCGTTTCTAAGAATCAGTCCACGCTTACCCAAACGCTCAAAATACTTGCCATCTATGGCTATCGTTTTCTCTGACTTTTTCGCCAGCCCCGTGTCCAAATACATCTTACCCACAAAATGATTGAAACTTAAATAGTAGGTAACAAGGGTGAGAATTAAAACCAGAACCACTGAAAATGGCTGATGGTAAAGGGCTAAAAATAGAGGTTGGGTGTATTGTGTAAGATCA
>JBJOGS010000100.1:0-14416 GCA_046048095.1 Bacteroidota bacterium | reverse complement strand
CTTTCATAGACACCCTAAAGTTAACCCTTCTGTCTGATAGAAACTTAAATCTTGACCTAGAAATGAATCACACCCCGCGAACGCTTTTGAGTCTGTTCATGTTTTTTGTTTTTGCCTTAGTCAGTGCATGCGCCACAGATGGTGTTGGTGACTCTGAGGCTCTAGGGCTGACCCCTGAGTCTGAAGTAGGGTTCAAAGAGGTGGTGTTTTTTAGTCTCAACGACGTGCATGGACGTATTGACAACTTCGGAAAGATAAAGGTAATCATCGACGAGGCGCGTAAAAAATACCAATCGGTATACTTTGTGAGTGCCGGAGATTTATTCTCGGGCAACCCCATCGTCGATTTTCATCCTGAAAAGGGCTATCCGCTCGTTGATTTGCTCTCTAAATCGGGGCTAGACGTGAATGTGATCGGCAACCACGAGTTTGATTACGGGCAACAAGAACTCTCAGACCGCATGGCCCAGGCCTCATTCGATTTTATTTGCTCGAATGTAGATGCTGGTGATGGACTGCTTGCTGAGGTGCCTGAGTACACCGTGATTGAGCACGGAGCAGTCAAAGTAGCCTTCGTCGGCGTGGTCGAAACGGGAAGCCGCGGCGGATTACCGCTGACCCATCCCAAAAAAATAGAAGGCCTAAATTTTCAAGATGGCAATGCCGCCTTTGGCCGCTTTGCCTCGCTCAAAGAGACCACAGGGGCTGATTTGCTCGTGGCCCTTACGCATCAAGGCGAAGAAGAAGATCGCGAGCTGCTCAGTCAACACGGCTTTATTGATCTCGTGATTGGGGGCCACACCAATCAGTTGTATGGCTACAGCCTGAATAATAAATTCATGGTGATGTCGGGCAAGCACCTTGAGACCCTAGGCAAGACTACTTTAAAACTTTATGAAGACGGTCGAATCAGCTATGACTTCGAGGTAATCGACCTTATGGCAGCAGGCCCTGAAGACCCTGAAATCGTCGCTCAGATCGCACAGTATAACAACCGCCCCGAGTTTTATGAAACCATCGGCCAATCAGCGCGTGATCATGACCGCCGTGAGACGGCCTGTTTTTATACCGATGCCCTTCGCTTTGTTTCATCGGCCGACTTTACCCTGCAAAATCGTGGAGGCGTGCGCGCCAACCTAGATGCCGGACCCATCACGCCTTTCGACATCTATACCATCGACCCCTTTGGCAATGGTCTCGAGGCGTACGAACTGTCTGTGGCGGCGCTTGAAGACCTACTCGAACAGATCGACGTGAGTTTTAGCTATTCGTCTGATTTTACCATGGTGCGCAGCGGCGACCAAATCGAGTTGTTGCTCAACGGATCGCCCTTGCCCAACGATCAATTGGTGACCTTGGCACTGAATGACTACCTCACCAATGAGTTCGCCGAACTTTTCACAGACCCCACACTGAGCTATGAGCTCACTACGGCCGATTACCTGATTCAGTACCTGAAAACCCTCAATCCAGGCCCGATTAACTATGAGAATTGTGAGCGCTAGAGCTTGAGCGGAGTCTCTACATTCTCTTCATAAGACTTGTAGTATTCGGTGATAAGCGAAGTGACCGCGTTTAAGAAGTCTTTTGCCTCTAGAAGCAATGAGAAATAAAGGGTAGTGTTCTTTGGGCTCGAATCTTCGTTGCGAATGTCTTGAACGTGCGAATCGATTTTTTGAGTAATCATGCTCTCTAGCTGGTCTTTGCGATCGAGCAACTCAGTGATGCCTTCTTGTGAAAGCCCTTTGAGCGATTCGGCGGTTTGATTGAAGATGCGCTGCTCAAACTGCTCTTTAATTTCTCTCAAATCACGCAGCTGAGTATAGCGCAGCTTACTGTGATTGTTCAGCACATGATCGTGGCACATCTTTGAGATGTATTCGAGTGACTGAGTGATGTTGTTGAGTTGATTCACCATAGAGATGTAGAAGGCGCTGGCCTGCACACTCGAATCTTCTAGGTTTTGTATGAAGTGAAACACGCTGGCACGCACGTCTTCAACTTCTTCTGAAAGCGCATTGACTTCTTTGCGTCCTTGTTTCAGTTTTTCGGCGTCGAGCTTGCTGAGTCCGTCGATATTTAGGGCGATGATGCTCTTCGAGCGCATGATTACGTTTTCTACATTTTTGGCGCTCTCATTGATTACGCCTTTGAGCGTGATGCTCTCGGCGCGTTTGATCAAGAAACTTTCGGCCTCTGCTTTTTGCTTGCGGTTGTAGGCGATGTAGTTGCGAATGATAATTACCGTAGCACCAATCAAGAGCAGCGCGATGGCCGTGCCACGCCCGAAGTAGATGAGGGTCAAAATCAGACCAGATGAGATGAGAGCGATGAAGGCGGTTCCGAACCATCCGCCGATGACATTGAGTACTCCGGCGACGCGGTAAACTGCACTCTCTGCCCCCCATGCGCGGTCTGCCAATGAGGTACCCATGGCCACCATAAAGGTCACATACGTAGTTGAAAGGGGTAGTTTAAGTGAGGTGGCGAGTGAAATGAGGATGCCTGCCAATGCCATGTTTACCGAGGCCCGCACCATATCGAAGGCGGGCGGAAGCTCGTTTTTTTTCAGCACCACATTCTTGGTAGAGGGGCGCTCAAATTGTTGGTTAATGCGTCGGCGCAGGCTATCGGGAATGAGTAAGCTGACGTAATTCGAAAACTGAATAGTAACGCGTACGATGGCACGCGACAAGTAATTGGGCTTAAAGCGTTCGCGTGACTCGCCCTCGCGGGCCAAGTTGATTTCGGTGTCCGCTACATAGCGGGCCTTTTTTGAAAACCACAAGGTGAGCACCATGACCACCCCAGACCCCAATAAAAACAATGTCGGAGTTTTGACCGAATTAGCCAGTACAGACATGTTGTATTCAGAGGCGAGGCTGCCAGAGGCCGTCCACAATTCGTACGATTGGTAGGCCGCGATAGGCACGCCAATGAAATTGACTAAGTCGTTTCCGGCAAAGGCGAGCGCTAAAGAGAAGGTTCCGGCCGCGATAATAACCTGATACAAGTTGAGGCGCATCAGTAGCAATGCCAGAGTGATCAAAAACCAGACGAAAAATGCGATCAGGGCCACCAGCAGCGTATTGGCCTCCATGAAATCGACCAGCGAAAGCCCACCGGTGAACGAATACGAGGCCTCTGAAAAGGCGGTTCCTTTTATACCTTTAATAAGAACAAAGTTGCTGATTGAAGCTAGGGCTACACCTCCGAAAATAGCATTTGAAACGTTTGAGCGGTTTAAGAAGTTAAACGACAACCATAGGCGGGTGATCCACTGCACAAGCGCCCCGAGTGTAAAGGCAATGAGCACCGAGAGCAGAATTCCGGCAATGATCTGAAGCGCCTTCTCGTTGTTGATGTAGTTGACAATGCTGCCCAAATCGTCGCCTTGGGCCATTATTTTTATGACCGCCATGGCCAGAGCCGCCCCCAATAACTCGAACACAATCGAAACGGTGGTTGAGGTGGGCATTCCGATGGTATTAAAGAAGTCGAGCAGCAAGATATCTGTGATCATCACCGCTAAGAAGATGAACATGATCTCGTCGAAGTAAAACAGTTCGGGGTTGAAGATGCCTTTTCGGGCGACCTCCATCATTCCGCTAGAAAAAATAGATCCGGCCGCGATACCAACCGAGGCCACAATCATTATGGTTCTGAATGAAATGGCCTTAGACCCGACCGCCGAGTTCAAAAAGTTAACGGCGTCGTTGCTCACCCCCACAATTAAATCGGCTATGGCCAGCACCGAAAGGGCAAGTAAAATATACAAGAACAGGTTTTCCATACCGATAAATATCGGCAAACGTAGGTACAATTCGTTTCAGAAAGGTTTCTTAATCGTTAATAATAAGAAAGGGCGACCTAAGCCGCCCCATAACTCATTTTTAGCGCAAACCTTATGGCCTTTCGTCAGTTAAGGATTTCATAAAAGCCACTAGGTCTTTTTGCTCCTTATCGGTAAGCTCTAGCGGTTCTGGTGGCAAGGTTTGATAAGGGAGCTCTATGCCCATTCCTTGACCCCCTCCTCGGTTGTAGAAGTCGACCACTTCTTCAAGTGTTTGATAAACTCCGTTGTGCATGTAAGGAGCGGTCATTTCAATATTCCTAATGGTTGGCGTTTTAAAGAAATACTTTCGTTTTTCGGTATTGAAAACATAATAACGCCCAAGATCAGGATCTATAGATACGTCGATGGTGTCGTTAGTTGCGGGCACTCCGATTAGCTCCATTTCGCTCTCGGCAAACTTTGTAGGTACGGTTCCGTTGAAAAGAGGCAAAAAGTGGCAGGTTGCACATTGCCCCTTACCCATAAAAAGATTAAATCCATTTATTTCTGAAGAGGTTAATGTTACTTCTTCACCTCTCATATTTCGATCAAACTTTGAATTAAATGGGTTTAAAGTTCTAATGTATGCGGCTATCGCATCTCGGATATGGTTGTCGTTAATTTCACTTTCAAAAAGAGTTTTGAAACTATTTACATAGAATTCATTGCTCTCTAAGTTTTCGGCATACATTTCTACAGAACTATGAAACTCGTTTTCATTATTTATAACCGATACTATTTGTCCTTCTAAAGAACCACTTCGGTTATCATAGAAAAAAGCTTGTTGGTATCCAGAATAATAAAGGGACGGAGTATTACGCGTCCCATCGAAGGCGACTCTTTTACCATCTGTAAAATAGTTTTCTGGTAAGTGACAACTTGCACAACTCACCGAGTTAGTAGATGACAATCGGGTCTCGCTAAACAGCTTCTTGCCTAGTAATGCAATGCTCTTTATAGAGTCTGGAGTTTTACGTTTAGCAAAATAAGCCATGTTAAAGGTTTGCTGATCAAAAAGTGATTGGGCATTATTGCTAACAGCTAATTCGAGTGGAAAACTGACCTGCCAATCTTTTACCGTTTGCAGCCATATTCTTAGTAATTGTTGCTGATCATCTTTTATAAAGCTGTAAGCATCGAAGGGTTTTTCATTCAATTCGTTTTGAGCCTTGTTTATAGCCAACTTCCAGTTCTCGTATAGCTCTTTTGAAGTGAAGGCAAACTCAAAATGAGAAATAATATGGGATAGTCCATTAAGATAATCTTGACTTTCAACTAGCTCTGCCCCAAGAACCGGCGAATCGAAAGGAGTAATACCTGTTATGCCCACCCTTAAAATACCATCTCGGATCATCCATAAAATATGGTGCGCTTTGATAAATCGAAAATCAGTGTTTTCGGCAATAAGCCTGAATCTATCAGAAGTCAGTTTTGCGTGATATTGGATATCCTCTATATTTCCATTATCGTAAACTAACTCCTCTATCAATTGCAGTCCAGTAACTTCAAGCTCTTTGATATTGGTCAAATCTTCTTCTTCAACACGAAGAATGTTAGGCCCATTTAAAAATTTATAGTTAGCATCAGAATCATATTGAAGGATAGGCTCGATTTGTTTGTACAAACTTCGTGCTTGTAAATAAAGCTGCTGCTGCTCTTCAGTCGATGTGCTTTCTGAAAGCTCAGCGATTATAGAGGAAATGGTAAATAGCCTAGTGGAGTAATGCTCTTGTAATTGATCTATTGATTCTTCAAAGGTTTGAGGTTTGGTAGAATTACACGCAACTATTAAAAGAAGTACAAAGATAAAAAAGGGCCCTTTCAGGCCCTTTTTAGAAAGTTCTAAACCATTATTTGACATATAGTTAAGACTATGGTTTGTTCTTATTGATCAAGACCTTCCACTAAGAAAAGCATTGACCCTTCTTTCAAGCTTGAATCAATATCTATAACCGCTTTTGGATCAGAAAAGGCTGACCCATCTTTTGGGCTCCATCCGTGGTTTTGGGTAATCATCAAAAATGTACCTTTTTTATTGACCTCTTCAGAAATGTCGATCATCCCAGTAATTTCCCAAGGCTCACTAGTGTTTCCATATCCAAGTGCTGCAGCGCTTACCTGATCACATTCTAAGACCACTTTTAGCTCTCCTGTGTTTAAGTTATACTGATACAAATAAGCATAGTGCGACTTATCTGCTGTATCAGGATAGCCATTAAGATCTTCTTGGATGTAAGCATAATTCTCAGTCACTAAGATGTTATCAGGAGAATGAAACTGTTTAGCTACTCCGGTTAGGTTATCTCCGTCTAATACAGGCGAGATTGTTCCTTTAAGAGGAGAACTGGCATCAAAAACGATTTTGTAGACTCGGCCATAAAAGGTTCCTTTATCCTTGAGGCCGGCTTTTTTTCTTCCTGTAACCGCAAAATAAGCCTCTCTCGAGTTTGAAGCAGATCCTCTTCTCCAATCGATGTCTTCTACTCTTGAAAAGCCCATTACTTCGTTGTCAATACCTTCTTGATTTAAAGGAGCCAACGCGCGCTCTTGGAACTCATACATCTCAAAATTATAGGTCTCGCCTTCTTTCATTTCCATTTCATATTTCATTCCTGGAACTTTGAGGCCGTAAAGCTTTCCATTTTCTAAATCTCCATGGTCACCAACATATAGTCCAAAAGCACCTTGTGGGATGTTGTCGGCTGAATTATCGTCACCAATCATTACTACTGTTTTGCCAGGAAAAGCATCTTTGTGTAACGCAACAGCATTTTCAACTGCCCATTCTCCCAATTGGGTAAGAACTTTTGCAGATGAAGCTTGAGAAGCTTTTTTCATTGGATCAACGGCATAAACACCTTGTTTAATACCTGCTCCCCATTCTCCACCTGATAGATATAGTGGTCCAAATCCATGATCTTTAGGCGTAATGATAGATCCTGAGCACATAGCAGTCGTTGCCGTAGCTTCTTGATTTAAAATGTATTCGCCTCTTAGAGGAGTCAATGTTTCGTCTAAAACTACTCTAGCAATCGAGTAATCAGCCTCTATATTGTTAATCAAGGTATAAGTGTTGTCTGAGTTTTTAAGTAGAGCCGAACCATCAGCCATAGACCCGTAAACAAAATCAGGAGATTCTGGTAAAACGTCTTCAGAAGTCATTAAAGTGCTAATCTTTACAGAAGAGAATTCACTGCTTAATTTAAAGAAAGATGATCCTTCTGGAGAGATAGAACGGTGCCCAAAGGTCTTGTCTTTTCCAAGAAAATTACCCAAAATATCAATGGCTCCATTAATGTCAGTTGTAAGTTCTGCGCTCACTTGGTCAAGTAGGCCAGAAATTTCAGTTAGATCAGTAGTTTGGCTTGCTAAAATCTCGATTTGATTTAAAAGAACTTGAAGCTGATTAGCAGTAGAAGCTTGGGCATTTGAAAGGCCAGAAACAGAAGACGAAATAGCGTCTATTTTCGAACTAACAGTTTCTAGACTGGCAAGCTTAGCATTCATGCTGTCTAATTGAGACTGAATATTGTCGAATTCGTCAGAGTTGCAACTGGTTGCTAAGACAGCAGTTGACAATAGTGCAATTAAAAACTTTGTTTTCATAGAGTTCGGTTTAGAATATAGAGGCTAAAATATCTCTAGCATCTGCATCTCTAAATTTTATTTAATTATCAAATCGCCAAAAAAAAGTTTATCAATTGTAACTGTAAGGTTAATATGAGATCGGTTCACTTGTTTTATCGTTGTCTTTCATAATCGCATTTTCTTTTCACTTTTTTGTTTAACTTTTATATCTTTAATAAGCCATAAACCACCAAAATAATTAAACAATATCGCTGGTTAAAGAAGCGTTCATAGGGCGATGATCACCTAAAAACTATAGTTGATGCACTGCTGATGACGGCTTTTGATACGAGCACTGCCTACCACTAATGATTGACAAATGCCCTAAATGCGCCGGCGAAACGATGATAAAAGCCGGTCTAATTGCCCAAAAGCAGCGCTATAAATGTAAAGACTGTGGCTATCACTTCACGGTAGCTAAAGAAGGAAAGGCGATAGAATCTCAAACAGTAAAACGCGCACTTCAGCTCTACCTCGAAGGAATGAGTTATCGCGAAATCGAGCATGTACTTGGTGTGTCTCATGTGAGCGTGATGAACTGGGTAAAAAAGCACAATATCATTCGCCCCTCAGGAGACATGGTGACGACGAAGCAGCACATGCTGCCTCATGCCAAACTCGTTGAGCTCATCAATGATCAATCGTTTTTACATGATACCAATGTGCTGATCTCGAAGGTCAATGGAAATTATATGGTGCTGACCTTTGCTTCTCAGGCGGTCGAGCTATAGCAAATGAACACCTTTTTGTTGAACAGGACGTTCACCACCTTGTTTTGTAGCGCTTAAACAAAGAAGACTTCTTTGATTTTTGCAGTCGTATTTCATGGAGAGTTCAATAGAACGCCCTATCTTTTTCGATAAATCACTGCGTTCATGCCTTCAAAATCGAATCACGCTTCGACTTACTGGAAAGCGAATCTTCGTTACGTTTCGTTGCTACTCATCGTGTGGTTTGCAGTTTCGTTTGGCGCGGGTATTTTGTTTAAAGAGGCGCTTGATCAGTTTCAATTGGCCGGATTTCCGCTTGGTTTTTGGTTCGCCCAGCAAGGCTCAATCTATGTGTTTGTGGTGCTCATCTTCGTTTACGTACGCCTGATGAATCGCTTAGACAAGAAGTTTAATTATGACGTCGATTGAGTCATGAGTGTGCAGCTGTGGACCTATGTGCTCGTAGCACTTACCTTCTCACTTTATATCGGAATTGCGATTTGGTCACGTGCCTCATCGACCAAAGAATTTTATGTGGCTGGGGCAGGGGTGTCTCCGTTGGCTAATGGTATGGCGACGGCGGCAGACTGGATGTCGGCCGCCTCGTTTATCTCGATGGCCGGCCTCATCTCATTTATGGGGTATGACGGATCGGTCTATCTGATGGGTTGGACAGGGGGCTACGTGCTTCTCGCCCTACTTCTTGCCCCCTATCTCAGAAAATTTGGCAAATTCACCGTGCCCGACTTTATCGGAGAGCGTTATTATTCGCGCACCGCACGTCTAGTGGCTGTTTTCTGTGCATTGCTGGTGTCATTCACCTATGTCGCAGGACAAATGCGTGGGGTCGGCGTGGTGTTCTCTCGTTTTTTAGAGGTGGACATCAATACCGGAGTGATCATCGGAATGATCATTGTACTCTTCTATGCCGTGCTGGGGGGCATGAAGGGCATTACCTACACCCAAGTGGCCCAATATTGTGTGCTCATTTTTGCCTTTATGGTGCCCGTGATTTTTATATCGATTCAAATGACGGGCCATGTCATTCCGCAATTGGGCTTTGGATCGCGCGGAGCCGATGGGGTCTATCTGCTTGAAAAGCTGAATGGCCTTTCTACCGAGCTCGGATTTTCGTCCTACACAGACGGATCGAAATCTACCCTCGACGTCTTTGCGATCACGGCTGCCCTTATGGTCGGCACCGCCGGATTGCCTCACGTCATCGTTCGATTTTTCACGGTGAAACGGGTAAGAGATGCTCGTAAATCAGCAGGCCTTGCGTTGCTGCTTATCGCGATACTCTACACTGCGGCCCCCGCCGTTTCAGTTTTTGCACGCCTCAATCTCATTCAAACGGTCAGCGGTCAGCCTTATGTGCAAATGCCTCAATGGTTTTCAAATTGGGAGAAAACCGGCCTGCTCAGTTTTGACGATAAAAATGAAGACGGCATTATTCAGTACCTAGCCGACCCTGCTCGTAATGAGCTTCAGGTCGATCAAGATATCATGGTGCTCGCCAATCCAGAGATTGCCAATTTGCCCGCTTGGGTGATTGCGCTGGTAGCTGCCGGAGCCTTGGCGGCGGCGCTGTCAACGGCCGCCGGCCTATTGCTGGTGATCTCTTCGTCGGTATCTCACGACCTGATTAAGAGCGTGTTTAAGCCCGATATCAGCGAGAAACATGAGCTAATCGCGGCCCGACTATCGGCCGTTGGAGCCGTTGTGGTTGCGGGGTATTTTGGCATAAATCCGCCCGGATTCGTAGCCGCCGTAGTCGCCCTAGCCTTTGGGCTTGCAGCTGCCTCGTTTTTTCCGGCCATCATACTGGGAATCTTCTACAAGAAGATGAACAAAGAAGGGGCGGTTGCAGGAATGGTCGTGGGTATCACGCTGATGCTCTTGTACATGCTCAAATTTAAATTTGGCCTCTTCGATGGCGGTAAAGAAGCTGTTTCAGGGCTGAAGTCGCAGTGGTGGTGGGGCATATCGCCAGAGGGCTTCGGTTTTGTTGCCATGCTCGTGAATTTTGCCGTCTCATTACTAATTAACGCATTTACCCCAGCCCCCCCTGAAGAGGTGCAAGAAATGGTCGAAACCATCCGCATCCCCTCTGGCGCCGGTGAAGCGACCCATTAAAAATGTTTAATTTAAGGGCCCCGTTTGAAGCGGGTCTTTGTTTGAATAGCCTACACGACATATGAGTAATTACCACATCAAGAACCTAGAAGAATACTTTCAGATTTACCGCAAATCAGTGCGCAACCCCGAAGGCTTTTGGGAAGAAATTGCCGAAGAACACTTTCAGTGGCGTCGCCGCTGGGACAACGTGCTCTCGTGGGATTTCGAGAAGCCCGAAGTAAAGTGGTTTGAAGGTGCTCAGCTCAACATATCTGAAAACTGCATCGATCGGCACCTCTACACCCGAGCTGACAAAACGGCCATTTTATTTGAGCCCAACGACCCGAGCGAGCCCGCGAAGCACATTAGTTATCGCGAGTTGCATGCCGAGGTGGGTAAGATGGCTAATGTGCTCAAGGCACAAGGAGTCAAAAAGGGCGATCGCGTGTGCATTTATCTGCCGATGATTCCTGAACTGGCCTACGCCGTGCTGGCCTGCGCGCGCATAGGCGCCATTCACTCGGTAGTCTTCGCCGGATTCTCCTCTACCGCCTTAGCTACGCGCATCAACGATTGCGACGCCTCAATGGTGATCACTTCAGACGGATCGTATCGCGGAAACAAATCGATCGACCTCAAAAAAATTGTAGACCAAGCGCTCGAGCAGTGCCCACAAGTCAGCACCGTGCTCGTGGCCGAGCGCACCAAGACCGAAGTAAATATGGTTGAGGGCCGCGATCAGTGGCTCGCGCCGCTAATCGCGGCCGCCAGCGATCAATGCCCCGTCGAAATTATGGAGGCCGAAGATCCGCTGTTTATTCTTTACACCTCAGGCTCAACGGGCAAGCCCAAAGGCATGGTGCACAGCAGCGCCGGCTATATGGTATTCACCGCTTACACGTTTAAGAACGTGTTTCAATACCGCGAAGACGACGTGTATTGGTGTACCGCTGACATCGGATGGATCACCGGGCACTCGTACATTCTTTATGGCCCGCTGGCTAACGGAGCCACTACGGTGATGTTCGAGGGCGTTCCGTCGTACCCCGATCATGGGCGCTTCTGGCAAATCGTCGAAAAGCACAAAGTGAACCAATTCTACACCGCACCAACCGCGATTCGCGCCCTGGCCAAAGAAGACCTCAAGTATGTAGAGCAGTACGATCTATCGTCGCTCAAGGTGCTCGGATCAGTCGGAGAGCCCATCAACGAAGAGGCCTGGCATTGGTACAATAACAATATCGGAAAGAAAGAAAGCCCCATTGCCGACACCTGGTGGCAGACCGAGACCGGAGGCATCATGATCACCCCCATACCCTATTCAACCCCCACCAAACCCACTTTTGCGACCTTACCTTTTATTGGCGTGCAACCCGCGCTCATGGATGAAAACGGGCAAGAGCTTAAGGGCAACCAAGTTGAAGGACGCCTCTGCATTAAGTTTCCGTGGCCCTCTATCGCGCGCACCATTTGGGGCAATCACGAGCGTTATCGCGAGACCTATTTCTCGACCTTCAAGGGTATGTATTTCACCGGGGACGGAGCCTCACGTGATGCCGTGGGCTACTACCGCATCACGGGTCGCGTAGACGATGTGGTGATTGTATCGGGCCACAATCTGGGCACCGCACCCATTGAAGACGCCATCAACGAACACCAAGCGGTGGCCGAATCGGCCATTGTGGGCTTTCCACATGACATCAAGGGTAACGCGCTGTTCGGCTATGTGATCTTGAAAGATGAGGCCCACGAACGCAACCAAGACAACCTGCGCACCGAGATCAACCGCCTTATTTCAGACAAGATCGGCCCGATTGCCAAGCTCGATAAAATCGTCTTTGTGCCCGGTCTACCCAAGACCCGTTCAGGGAAGATCATGCGCCGCATTTTGCGTAAAATCGCCTCAAACGATGTCTCCAACCTCGGAGATGTTTCAACGCTGCTCAACCCTGAAGTAGTCGAGCAGATTCGCAAGATTGTCGGAGTGTAACACATTGTCAAGCACCGCAGCCTTAAAAAGAAAAACCGCCCTTTCGGGGGCGGCTTTGGTTAAACTCAAGTGGCGCAGCGGCTACTGAATCGTCAGTGCTAGTTCAAATTTATGTGATTTGAACCGTTCTTTTGTGCTAAATTGCAAACGGCTAACACATCAAGCAACTACTTATGTCTAAGCGAGTTCCGGAGGCTTCTCCGATCATCTTATCGGCTCCTTCAGTTATTGAGGGAAACTTCAAGACGAACAAAAGTCTTCGTATTGAGTGCACCTACAAAGGCGCCGTAGTTTCTTCGGGCAAGGTCTACCTGTCTGAGCAGGCTCAATTTACCGGAGATCTCATCTGCGATGGGGTCACCATAGACGGCAGTTTAAAAGGCGACATCTATTGCACCGGAAAGGTGCAGCTGAACGCAGGAGCCCGCATCGAAGGACGTATCTACAGCAAGCTCTTTGAGAACAGTTCAAACGAAAACCTCGATTGTACCATCCGCATTCCGAGTGAGTCGGTGGTGCGTGCTGTGGTAGAGAAGCTCGGTGAAATGGACCTCGAACTGCCCCTAAGCAAAGACAGCCTGCTTAACGCCATCGTTGAAGACTTCACCAAGATGCCCACCAAAATCAAGCGCATCGCCGACTACGACGTAGTTGCAGAAACCCTAAGGGTGGTGGAGCGTAAGGTTTCTAATAAGTGATAGGTTAAAAAGGTCATACCGAGATGAGTAGTAATCAATCAATCTTTAAACTAGACGAAATCGATCGAGAGTTGCTTTTTGCAACCCTTTTTGATCAAGATACTGCTCCTAATGAGGCATTAGTGACTGCGGTTGAGCGATACAATCAGCTATCCAAGCGCCCTTAAACTACGTCCGACTAACGAACCGGCACCAGCGAAAAGTCCGCCTAGTGCCCCCGTGAATAGTATGAGTGCTGTGGCGCTTCCGCCTAATGGCAAGAGCGTGGCTATTTTGGTAGCCAGAGTGAACTCGTTTGCTGCGCCAATGAGGTAGGCTTCAATAGCCCAGTCGATTCCGATCACTAAGAATGGAGCGAAGAAGACCCAGCCTCCCTTGAGGCGAACGATGTAGCTGCTAAAAGCAGCAGCGATAATGACGGTATACCACTGATCCCACAATCCCAGAATTACGGCAAGCATCAAGGTCAATACACTGTGAATGAGTATGCGTTTCATAATGAATTCTTTGGGGTAAGGGTTGAACTAAAGTGAATGGCTGAAAGCCCTTCTGATGCTGATTTCATGTATAGGAGCTCATAGTATTTTCCGGCCGCCCAGGTGTCGAGTAGGTCGTCGTAGTGCTTGCTTCCGGGGTTGCCGGATTGTCCGCCAGGATAGGCACCCAAGGCTTTAGTCTCGTCTGAGAGTTCTACAATCATTCGCCAAGAAGGGCCGTGATTCTTTTTCATGGCGTTGACGACATTACCGTTTCCGCCCACGGGGATATCAAATCGTGAAAAGGCGGGTAATGCCTGTAATAGGTGACCAACATAGGTAGCCTTGTAGCTCGCCCAATCTAATGATTTACCTGTTGCGAGGTGGGCGTCAAGATTTTTGGCGGCTTGTTCAAACGCTAATTGTACCACTGCAGCGGCATCTTCTTTAGCCGCGGTGTCTAAGACGTCAAAAAAGGCGTGGTCAGCGTGGTCAGTGAGCATCTGAACGGTTTGATAACTGTCTGGCCAATGTAGGGGAACCTCTGAGGCTTCAAATTCGTCCCAACTCAAGGCATAAAATGAAGTCCACCAGGCCTCCCAAACAGAGGCGCCGATAGACTGCTCGTTATTCAAATAATCCCAATTCTTTACGGTGTTTAGATAACTTTCAGCGCTTCCTTGTGGGGTGTAGCCGTTAGCCTCAAGTAGGGCGATCATTTGAGGTAAGGCCTCGGCCGCCTTAAGGTTGTAATTGTTTGACTGAAGCGCCTTGAAATCGTCTACAGAAAATTGGACTTTCGATCTGAAATAGTCGTTGATGACTCGGTTACGGTAAGGCTCGTAATTGGCATCGTACACGTAATACGGGTAGGCCTCATCAGTGGGGTGTTGGTTGGCCGAACTCACAAATCCGCGTTCAGGGTTTTTCACATGCGGATTGTGCGGCTGAGGAATGTAGCC
>JBJOGS010000099.1:0-19962 GCA_046048095.1 Bacteroidota bacterium | reverse complement strand
CTAGAGCAGTGCCTGAATTCAGTTTTGTAGATCACCTCGGAAATTCGTTCACCCAAGAGTCACTCAAGGGTAAGATTACCGTTTTGGATTTTTTCTTTACCACTTGCCCCACCATATGTCCGATAATGAGCTCTAACATGAGCTTACTTGCCGAGGAATTTAAGAGTTATCCTGATGTACAATTTGTTTCTATAACGATTAACCCCAGGTACGACACACTCGAGCGCCTCGCAGCCTATAAAGAGAAATACCATGCTGAAACCAATCAATGGTATTTTCTCAACGGTCCAGTAGAAGAGGTCTACAGCTTGGCTGAAACAGGCTTTTTTATGATCGCTAAAGAAGAGAGTGATGCGCCAGGAGGCTTTGAGCACTCTGGGTTATTTGCGCTGATAGACACTCAGGGATTTTTGAGATCGAGTTCAGATGCTTTTGGCAATCCGCTGATTTATTATCGTGCAACTATTACGCCCGAAGAAGGCGAGGATGAACAGGGTGAACAAGAGCAGATCACTTTACTTAAAAAAGACATCCACCGTTTAATTGAAGAATCTCATGCCAGTTATTGAAGCTAAAAAAGCACGTTTAGGAATTACAATAATTTCTGCGTTAATCCCGATTGTTGTGGCCATTCTGTTTCGAGTACGCATTCCAAATGTCGAGCCATTAAGTTTTTTGCCTCCAATCTACGCCACAATTAATGGTCTTACGGCCTTATTGCTCATCATCGCCTTGTGGGCTATTAAAAAGGGCAATCGCAAATTGCATAATCAGTTGATGAATGTCGCTATCGTATTCTCAGTGGCTTTTTTGGTGATGTATGTGGCCTATCACATGACCTCTGATTCTACACCTTATGGAGGGGAAGGGTATATTCGCTTCATCTATTTCTTTATTTTAATTAGCCATATCGCCCTATCAATTATTGTCATTCCTTTTGTTTTACATACCTACCTCAGGGCGTATTTGGGTGAATATGAACGGCATAAAAAATTGGCGCGATACACTTTTCCGATTTGGCTGTATGTCGCAATAACAGGGGTCATCGTGTACCTCATGATCTCACCGTATTATGCGTATTAGGGCCATTCTTAGTGTTTTCGTTTTTTTCTCATCTTATTCTGCTTTGGCGCAATGCGCGATGTGCAGAGCTACGCTTGAGAGTAGCACGGATACCGCAGTTGCAGAAGGTATTAACAACGGAATTGTCTACCTCATGGCGCTTCCGTACCTACTTGTGGGTGTTGTATTTTATGCGGTGTATAGAAAATTAAGGGCATCAAGGGCCAAATAGTACTGTCTTATTTGATTCGCCCCGTATTTTATAAATCCCAATCATATAAATTTTATAAGATATTGATAGTGAGATAGTTTCGAAGAAATTCTAAACATCTCATCATGAACAGTATTAAAAATCTTAAGCGTCTTGAGCGCTTACATGGTCTCATCCTTTCTGAATGCACCGGCTCTCCTTATGAACTCTTGGGTGCTTTTGTTTGCACTGGCTTTTTACCTAGGCTCATGGATGCATCAACGATGAGCTATGAATGTGTAAGGCAGCGCGGGTTGTTCGATTGTGGAACAGCCTGCCTGACTGCACTCTTACGCTATCATGGGGTCGTGCTAGATCCCAAAGGGATGATTTATAGACAGCAAGTTGGAGGAACTACTTTTTTTGAATTGATTCAGTTAGCCAAATCGTTTGGGTTTGAGTCGATGGTTTATCAAACTAGGGATCTAAAATCGCTGAGTTATCCGTGTATTGTTGTCATAAAATTTTTCGGATTTCGGCACTATTGGCTGGTTTATGAGTCTAGAGGGGCGGTGCTGGTAGTTATGGATCCGGCTCTCGGAAAACTTGCTTTGATTCGGAAGCGCACCTTCACTTGGCTATGGACAGGAGTCTTTATGATCATCCGGCCTCAAGAGGTAACGACCTGATTTAACATATCTTTTAGGTCTGTACTGTAACAAATTTGCATCTTTGCCGTCATATTTAAGTACCTAACCGGTTTTCTTCGAATGATTGAGATAAAAGACTTGCACAAATCCTATAAAATGGGAGCCAATTCGCTTCATGTACTGAAGGGAATCAACTTCTCTGTTAAAAAAGGAGAACTTGTAGCTATCATGGGCTCTTCAGGGTCTGGAAAGTCGACTTTGTTGAACATCCTGGGCATGTTAGATGAAGCTGACGAGGGTACTTACACTCTTGATGGAGTGCCTATTCAAGGATTAAATGAAACGAAGGCCGCAGAATATCGGAATAGATTTCTGGGATTTATTTTTCAGTCTTTCAATCTGATCAATTACAAAACGGCCAAAGACAATGTGGCTTTACCTCTCTATTACCAAGGATTAGGACGTAAAGAACGCAACGAAATGGCGCTGGATTATCTCGAGCGTGTTGGATTGAAACCTTGGGCAGAGCATCTGCCGAGTGAACTCTCTGGAGGCCAGAAGCAGCGTGTTGCGATTGCGAGAGCGATGGCTTCTCAGCCTAAAGTGCTTTTGGCGGATGAGCCTACAGGGGCCTTAGATAGTAAGACCTCTTACGAGGTAATGGACTTAATTCAGAAAATTAATGATGAGGGTAATACCATTTTAGTGGTGACCCATGAAGAGGATATTGCCCACATGTGTAAGCGTATTGTTTACTTAAAGGATGGGGTTATAGTTGAAGATAAGTTTGTAGAGCAAGTACGCGCATCAAGTTATGTTTAGTAGGGACACTTGGAAAGAGATTTTTGATACCATTCGCAAGAATAAGTTGCGAACCTTTCTCACAGGGTTTACCATGGCGATCGGAATCTTTATCGTGGTAATTCTAGTGGGATTCACCAATGGACTTCAGAATACTTTTGAGGAATTTTTTGGTGACGATGCTACGAATACCTTTTTCATCTTTCCTGGAAGAACCTCGATGCCATACAAAGGCTATAAGTCAAATCGTCAAATCCAGTTTGTCAATGACGACTTGGAGGATATCGAGGCAAATTTTGCCCCGCTTTTGGAGTATGTTAGTCCGCGAATCACGCGATCTAATTTGGTTCGGTATAAAGGGGAGTCAAACAATTATACCAATCGCGCCGTTGCTCCATCGCACCAATACAGCGAAAAAACCATCATAATGAAAGGTCGTTTTGTCAATGAAAACGACTTGAAGACGAATGCTAAGCACGCAGTAATTGGGCGACTTGTAGAGCGCGATTTGTTCAATGGAGAAGATCCTTTGGGTAAATACATTACCCTTGGTGACAGCGCGTTTAAAGTGATCGGGGTTTTTCAGGATGACGGTGGCGACAATGAAGAGCGCTTCATATACATTCCGTACACCACCAGACAGCTTATCGAGAAAGGAACCGACAAAATCGAGCAGATTATTGTGGGCTTTAATCCGGCAATCGGCTACGCTGGTGCGATGGGATTAGAAAAAAATATTCTAAAGCTACTCAAAGAGAAAAAGGTCATCGCGCGAGAAGATCGCAGTGGTATTTTCATACGTAACATTGCAGATGAACTCAAGCAAAATCAACAATTTGCCCAGGTACTCGGATTTATTGCTCTATTCTTTGCCATTGGTACCATTGTTGCAGGGATTATTGGGGTGAGTAACATCATGATTTTTGTAGTGAAAGAGCGAACGAAAGAAATAGGTATTCGCAAGGCACTTGGAGCAACACCTCGGGTGGTTATTGGTGGTATTTTATTAGAAGCCACAACAATTACTACGCTTTCTGGATTCTCAGGAATGCTCTTTGGAGTCGCAATTCTTCAAAATTTGGGTGATCGCCTAGAGGACTATTTTATCACTAATCCTTACATCGACATCAGTTTCGCTGTTGGTGCAACGCTGGTGCTTATTGTATTTGGAACCATAGCAGGTTATGTTCCAGCAAAAAGAGCAGCTCGAATTAAACCTATAGTAGCCCTAAGAGACGAATAATGAAGTTATTATTTAAAGCAGATACATGGGATGAGATCTTCAGTTCGATCAATAAGAATCGGGTGCGCACCATTCTTACAGTGATTGGAGTGCTATGGGGAATCTTCGTGTACATTGCGATGTCAGGGGCTGCAAAAGGGTTAGATAATGGGTTTGAAAGGCAGTTTGAATCCGTCGCCATGAATTCTTTGTTTGCCTGGTCTCAGTCAACAAGCAAGCCATACAAGGGGTTTCGCACAGGCCGGCGAATTCAATTAAAATTATCTGATGTAGAGGTGTTGAAAAAGCGCATTCCTGAGATTCAATACATCGCTCCTAGAAATGCTACTGGAGTCTTCGGTGGGGCACCCGCGCTTACGGTTCGAGGACAGAAATCGGGTAGTTATAACATTTACGGCGACTTTCCGGTCTACACCAAAATTGCAACGAAGAAAATTTTTGACCAGGGTCGTTTTATTAATCAATCGGATATCGACTTCGATCGCCGAATCTGTATTATTGGTGAACGCACTAAAAGAGAGCTCTTCAATGATGATGAAGAAGCCGTAGGTTCGTTTCTGCGAATAAACGGTATTTATTTCAGAGTAGTGGGGGTGCATAAGTTTGTTCCCGGAGGGGGGTTTGAATCTGATGGGGACATCTTTATCCCTTTCACCACCTTCAACAAGTTGTACAACAAAGGAGATGAAGTAGATTTTATGAGTATTGCTGCCTTTGACGATGCCGACATTATACAGGTAGAGAAGGATGTAAAAACGGTTCTTAAGTCTATTCACCAAGTAGACCCCACCGATGAACGCGCTTTCGGTTCGTTTAACCTTGGAGAGATTTTTGGTCGCATTAAGGGCTTTGCGAATGGCTTGACCTTTTTATCCCTGGTGATTGGGATAGCCACTATTCTGGCCGGAGTTATAGGCATTGGTAATATCTTATTGATTTCGGTAAAAGAGCGAACGAAAGAGTTGGGAGTGCGGCGCGCATTAGGAGCGACTCCGTCAGAGGTTCGCAATCTGATCTTATTAGAATCGGTTTTTTTAACTGTTATTTCTGGAGTAATGGGGATCATTCTTGGAGCGGGAACCCTCAGTTTAGTGAATAAACTTACTCAAGGAACTGACTTTCCGTATACCAATCCGACAGTTCCCATACCCTATGTTTTAGGAGCCTTAGCACTCATGGTAGTGCTCGGAACGTTAATTGGCCTGATTCCGGCACAGCGGGCAGTGAGTATACGCCCTATTGAAGCATTAAGAGAAGAATAATTATAACCCTGAAAACCTAATCAACCACTTATCTAATATTCAAGATTATGAAAAAAGCCGTTCGATACAGCATCATCGCAATTATTGCATTGGGTGCACTATGGGCAGCCGCATTCTTTATTAAATCAAACAGTAAAGCGTCGGTTACTTACGAAACCCGTACTCCATTTTATGGAAGTATAGAAGAGAAGACAGTTGCTACCGGAACCGTAGTGCCTGAAGATGAGGTTGAGATCAAACCCCAGATACAAGGAATAATTGACCGTATTGTGAAGTACGAAGGGGATTTTGTGAATCAAGGTGACCTTATAGCCGTAATTAAGGTGGTTCCGAATGAACAATCACTTATTGCAGCCATGGGCCGCGTAAAGAACGCAGAATTGCGCATGAACAATGCTAAACTTGAGTTTGATCGCAACGAAGAATTGTTTCAACGCAAAGTGATATCAAATCAAGAATACAACAACCTCAAGCTTGCCTACGAGCAGGCTGCTCAAGATTTGCGAAATGCCGAGGCGGATTACCAGATTATAAAAGAAGGATCAATCGGAGGTTCTTCTTCGGCAAACACGAATATTCGAGCAACCACTACCGGAACGATTTTAGAGATTCCTGTTGAAATTGGAGATCAAGTGATTCAATCGAATTCCTTTAATGCCGGCACTACAATTGCTACCGTGGCTGATTTGACGAAGATGGTTTTCGAAGGTAAGGTGGATGAAGGTGAAGTCGGCAAACTGAAGGTAGGGATGCCTTTAAAGATTAGCCTTGGTGCGATTAGTGATAAAGAGTTTGATGCCCGTCTAAGATTTATCGCTCCAAAAGGGGTAGAAGAATCAGGAGCGGTAAAGTTTAAAATTGAAGGTGATGTGACCGTAGAACAAGACTTTACCATCCGTGCGGGTTACAGTGCGAATGCCTCACTCATCCTAGACAGAAAAGAGAATATTCTTGTGCTTCCTGAGGCCCTGTTACAGTTCGACAAAGAAACGGATGAGCCTTTTGTAGAAGTAGAGATTGGCGAACAGCAATTTGAGCGTCGAGAGATTAAAATTGGTATTTCAGACGGTATTAATGTAGAAATCTTAGAAGGATTAACTGAAACGGATAAGGTAAAGCAATGGAACAAAACTGAGCCGATTAAGATCAGCTCAGAAGATGCCCCAGAACGAGGAGTGTAAGACGCAATTATAAACGAATAGCAAAAACACAATGAAGTTTCAATTATTTAGTATTCTGTTATTTTCTGCGTCGATAGCCCTAGGGCAATCGAAGAAAATGTCGCTTCAAGAGTGCGTTGAGTATGCCCTTGAGAACAATTTGACCATTGAACAGTTTGAATTAGATCTAGAATCTGCCGAGTTAGGGGAGCTAGAGGGTTTAGGGCAATTCTTGCCCCGACTTAACGGTTCAATGGGAGTGAACGAGAGCAAAGGTTTTGGTATTGATCCTCGTACCAACACAGCAAATCCTTCGCTTGTGGTGCTGCAAGGTAACTTTAACCTCTCGGTGGGGTATACCATTTTTGATGGTTTGCGCAATATCCGAAGGGCACAGCGCGCCGAAATCAATACGATCTCAAATCAATATCGATTGGCCAACTTGAAGGACGATATTCGCCTAAGTGTGGCCAATGCCTATCTAAGTGTCATTTCTTCTAAAGAATCGTTGAAAGTTGCGAAGGCCCAATTCGGTGTCACTGAGCAAGATCGAATGCGCATCAAAGAATTGGTCGAGCTTGGCGTCGTGCCCACCGGAGATCTGTTAGAGATCGAAGCCACCGCTGCCAACCAAGAACAAGCCGTGGTGAATGCAGAGGCCCGAGTGATTTTAGCTCGAATCAATTTGGCACAACTACTTCAGATCACCGATTATGAGAATTTTGATATCGCTGATGAAGAATTTGAGGTGCCTAGTTCAACCATTTTAGAGAAGTCTCCAAAGCAGATCTTTACCAAGGCAATGAGCTTCAGAAATGACATCAAATTGGCTGAAACCTCTGTGGTTCTATCAGAACAGGACTTGAAAATCGCGAAAGGGGCGGCGTTGCCGACGCTAAACGCCTTTATGAACTACAATACTTTTGCGAGTGACCGTTTTCAGTTAGATCAGTCAGGAAATCTGGTTCGTCCAGATCTTATCGCCCAGCTTGAAGGGAATGATGGAATTTCTTACGGATTATCGTTGAATATACCCATTTTCAATGCGTTCACTACTTCTAATAGCATTAAACGCGCTGCTTTAAATGTGAAGCGCTCTGAGCTGCAATACGAGCAAACAAAGCTTGATTTAGAAAATGCCGTGAACCAAGCTTATAATGATGTCAAAACTTTTGCTAAGGCCTATGAGGCTGCGCAAAAAACATTGGATGCACGTCGACTGGCTTACAACTACGCCAAAGAGCGTTTCGAGGTCGGACTAATGAATTCGTTTGACTTTAGTCAGGCCCAGTCACGACTCGACAATGCAGAGGCAGCAGTTATTCGCGCCAAGTATGACTATATCTTTAGACTTAAAATACTTGAGTTCTACTTTGGTATTCCCATCGCCGTGGTAGACTAAGCGGTTCTTTAGCAATCGCATATCTTTGAATATGTCGTCGTTAATTCTTGCTTTTGATACCTCAACTAAGGGCTGTTCTGCAGCCCTTTTTCGTAATGGCGAGGTGATCGCCCATCGTCAGGTGGCTGAAGAGGGATTTGTGCATGCCGAACAACTTCATTTGCTCATCGATTCTCTGTTTCAGCAGACTGCTTTGCGTTTTTCAGAACTAGATGCCATTGCTGTTGGTGCAGGCCCTGGATCATACACCGGCCTACGGATCGGAGTTTCGGCGGCCAAAGGCTATGCATTTGCCTTAGATCGGCCGCTGATTGCCCTAGATAGTTTAGAGGTGTTAGCCCAGCCCGTACTTCTTGCATTAAATGAAAATCAGAGCGGGCGGTCACTCGTTCTTTCAGCAATCGATGCAAGGCGCCACGAGGTATTTGCCCGGATTCAGTATCTCGATGGCAAGTTGATTATGGATTCTTGTCATCTAGATATTGAACACTTTGAATGGGAACCCTTGACACAAGAGTGCCACACCTTGCACCTTGTCGGAGATGCCAGCGAGAAACTGGCCACGTATTTTTCAACGCGTTTACCCCGACTAACGCTTTTTCGATTAGATGGGTTTCCTGATGCCAAGCATATGGGTGTGTTGGCTGAACAACGTTTTCAGCAAAAGGCTTTTGAGGTCACTGAAACCTTTGAACCGAACTATTTGAAGGAGGTGTACATCACTCCTCCGAAAAAGACGATTTAGTTTTTTGCGTTAATCAAAACGCGATGTGGGAACGGAATCTCGATACCCTCTTCGTCGAAGCGTAGCTTGATGTTTTCTATCATATCAAAGCGTGCAGGCCAAAATTCATCGGTGTTGGTCCAATAACGAATTGCGAGATTGACCGAACTGTCGGCTAATTCATGAACTAGAACGGCAGGCATTTTTTCTTCTTCCTTTATAATCCGTGTGTCCTTTTCGCATAGCTGCAAAATTACTTCTCTAGCCTTTTTGATGTCACTCCCATAGCTTATTCCAATGATGAGGTTTTCTCTTCGCATGGGCTCTGAAGAAAAATTCACGATTTTATCGTTGGATAAATTTCCGTTCGGAATAATGACGGCTTGATTGCTAAAGGTGGTGAGTTTGGTATTAAAGACGGTGATCTTGTTCACGGTTCCTTCTACCCCCTGAGCCGAGATGAAATCACCGACCTTAAAGGGTTTGAAAATTAGGATCAAGATGCCTCCGGCAAAATTTGAAAGTGATCCCTGAAGGGCTAAACCAAGAGCTAATCCGGCCGCACCCAACATGGCAATCAGCGAAGAGGTCTCAACGCCCACTTGCGTGATCACCATCACCAATAGAATAACTTTAAGTGAAATACTGATGAAATCCTCTAGAAATTGCTCTAGAGTGCGATCATAGTCTTTTCTTTCGAAGAATTTGGCGACCCCAATATCAACCAAGCGAATGACCCACCAGCCTACAAAAGCGGTAATCATTGCTGTTACCAAATTTGGCAATAACTCCCAAAGCAACGAGATGAATTGTTCAAGATGTTGCTCGTAATCTTTAAATGTCTTTTCGATCATGTGTGATATGGTTAAGTAGTGCTTCAGCGGTAGTCAAAGGCAAAGAGCAACTACCATTTATACAAGCAAATATAAAGGTTTGCTTTAAATCGGTCGTTCTGTTAAGCAGTCCTCTAGAGGTGGGTCTTTTGGCTGCAGATAGCACGGTGTTTGGTAGAAAATGGCGCTGGATCTCACTAGCTAATTGGAGAGCGTCCTCTCCAATGATGGCGATTTTATAAAAATTCAGTTGATCGAGTAAAGCAACTTGTAACCAAAAAGAATAACTCCTTGGATGTTTAATCATCTGAGGCCTCATAGCGGCTAAAAGCGCCGATGCTTGTTCTCGAAGTTCAGGGGTGGCTAAGAGCGCACCTAAACGGTACAGGTTTCTAGCCATTACTGCGTTTGAGCTACTGATCACATTGTCTTCAACCTCGATGGTTCTTCGTACGAGTTGCTTTTGAAGATCTGAGGTATAGTAGAAAAACCCCTCGGGACCTTTAAAATGCTCGAAGACGAAATGAGTCAGCTGTTCAGCCTTCTCCATATATTTTGAGTCAAAAGAAAGTTCATAGAGATCAATAAAGCACTGTATACAAAGCGCATAATCTTCTAAAACACCATCGATCGCTGTATCGGTGTTTTTAACACGCCATAATCGACCGTTCTCAGCTATACGGTCTGAAAGCATTTGTGCGGTAGCTGATGCCAATGAGAAGAACTCGTCTTTTTTACTTTTGTCGACCTCGAGATAGCGGTAGCAGTGGGTGAGCGAACTCACTATAAGAGCATTCCAAGAACTTAAAATTTTATGGTCACAGGCGGGTTTATTCCGTTTTTGTTGCACCTGTTTTAATTGCTCGAATCCACGTTTTAATTCCAGTTCAAGCGTCTCTATAGAAATTCCTAGTGTTTTAGCGATTTCAAAATTTGACTGCGTTCTAAAGAGTAGGTAGTATCCATTTTCCCAGTGACCCATAGTGTCAAAATGGTAAACCTGAGCAAAGCGTTCATAGAGATCGCCTAATGCGCTTTGAAGCTCTTCTAGGGTGAATCTGTAATAGGCTCCTTCAACGAGCTTTTCTGAAGCATCCATAGAATCGGCATCGATAGAGGCATAAAATCCTTTTAAATTGGAGTCATAGAGCCAATCTTTTAGAAACTCGAAAGTTTTAAGTGCCACTTGTTGATACCAGTTATTCTTTGTTACAGCGAAGGTTTTGGCATACAGACTGAGCAATTGCGCATTGTCGTAGGCCATTTTTTCGAAATGTACCACATGCCATCGGTGATCGACGCTGTACCTAGAGAATCCGCCATTTATTGGATCAAAAAGCGCACCATAAGACATGCGATCTAAGGTGATTTGTAACTGTTTAAAGAGTGCCTCATTGGATTGAGTGAGGTGAGCGTGAAGGGCAAATTCTAAGGTGCTGGGCATCATAAACTTCGGAGCGCCTTTGAAGCCTCCATACTCAGTGTCCATGTCTTTGAGAAGGGTGTCAAACACTAACTCAAAGTCTTGAGTGCCCCACGGCGCATGCTGCTCACCGACTGAGGGTGTTTCAGCCATTGCTTTTAACCCTCTTGAAAGACTAGTGGCGTATTCGAGCACACGTTCACGTTCGTTCACAAAGAGTTGCTGCAGGTCGCTCAATGCAGCTACCCATCGCTCTTTTGGCAGGTAAGTGGCACCCCAGAATGGTCGGCCATCAGGTAGCGCTACAATGTTTAGTGGCCACCCCCCAGATCCAGTCATTAATTGAAGGGCATCCATGTAAAGGTGGTCGATGTCTGGTCGTTCTTCGCGATCGATTTTTATACAGATAAAGTACCGGTTCATCAGTTTTGCTACCCCTTCGTCTTCGAAGCATTCGCGTTCCATGACGTGGCACCAATGGCAGGCCGCGTATCCAATGCTAATGAGTAGTAATTTCTGATCACGCTGCGCCTTTGCCAGAAGGTCATCGGCGTATTCTACCCATTCTACGGGATTGTATTGATGCTGTTTTAGGTAAGGTGAAGAGGCCTTGCTAAGTGCGTTGGTTCTTTTGGCCATCTGCGTTTAACCGTTCGTAGCGACCACCTCAGAAATGGTGTCTCCTAACATATTCTTGAGCATGGTTTCAATTCCGTTTTTCAGTGTGAAAGTTGAAGAAGGGCAGCCACTGCAGGCCCCTTGTAGTAACACATGAACCTTTTTGGTCTGCGCATCGTACTGCTCGAACTGAATGTTTCCGCCATCACTAGCTACTGCTGGTTTGACATATTCTTCAAGAATAGCGATTATTTGTTCGCTGATTGGGTCGTCAGACTTTACTGCGGTTGAATGAGCTAGCGCATCATTGTTGGTTGAGGGTGATACGCGCGTTTGCGCTGTTGATTGATGTGAATCAACTGCCTGTGCTCCAGAACTTAGAAATTCACTAATGAGGTCGCGCAACTCAATGGTGATCTCGTCCCAATTTCCAATATCGTATTTCGTAACAGAAAGGTAGTTTTCGTCCAAGAATACCTGCTTGACGTAAGGTTTCTTGAAGAGCTCAGTGGCCAACTTAGAATGCTTCGCCTCATCGATGTTTTTGAATTCATAAAGGGCCGGAACGATAAGCTTATTTGCCACAAATTTCATCACTGCAGGGTTAGGGGTCGCCTCTGCATACACCGTCACTGCATTAGCTTGTTTAGAGCTTGTTTCGTGCACTACGGGCTCTCCGGCGTTTAGGTACTCTACGAGCTGTTGTGCGATGGCATCTTTCACATCTGCCCAAGCGACAATGTCATATTTTTCAATGGCTACAAAGTTGCTAGCGATGTATACCGTTTTGACAAAGGGCAGTTGAAAAAGTTCATAGGCAAGGGGGGCATTTTTTGCCTCTTCTATCGATTTGAATTCGTGTGCTTGCTGCACCAAAAAATGATTCGCCTGAAATTTCAGAATAGCTGCATTATTGGTTTCTATAGTGGTGATATGATATTCCATGAGCACGTTTTACTGCAAAGGTACAAACTAGCACAATTCACGTGCTTGACTTAAGTTTGTGGTTTTAAACAAAACGAGTATGAAGGCTTATGTTTTTCCAGGACAAGGTTCACAATTTGTGAATATGGGTAAAGACTTGTACGCTGCAAATGAAACGGCTAGAGGTTTATTTGAGCGTGCCAATGAGGTGCTTGGATTTAGAATCACGGATATCATGTTTGAAGGCGATGCTGAGGCCTTAAAACAGACTGAGGTCACTCAACCGGCTATTTTTATCCATTCAGTCATTCTTGCTCAGGTCCTCGGATCTGCATTTGATGCCCAGGCTGTGGCCGGTCATTCGTTGGGTGAGTTTTCTGCTCTTGTTGCGGCGAAAGTTCTTAGTTATGAAGATGGTTTGTCTTTGGTTTCAAAGCGTGCGGCTGCGATGCAACGTGCTTGCGGTATTGAGCGTGGCACTATGGCTGCGGTCTTAGGATTAGAGGATCAAGTGGTTGAAGAAGTATGTGCCTTGACGGATGGGGTGGTCGTTGCTGCCAATTACAACTGTCCGGGTCAACTAGTGATCTCAGGAGCCTATGAGGCCGTGGAGCGTGCCTGTGAAACCCTTAAAGAGGCTGGGGCTCGTAGAGCCTTGTTGCTTCCGGTCGGAGGAGCATTTCATTCGCCACTCATGGAGCCGGCTCGAGAAGAATTAGCATTAGCCATCGAGTCTACATCTTTTAATGCGCCAAACGTCCCCATCTATCAAAACGTTACCGCGACTGCAGTCACTGATATTCAGACACTGAAAGAAAATCTAGTAGCACAACTAACCGCCCCGGTGAAGTGGACACAAAGCGTTCAGAACATGTGGAGGGATGGTTTTAATCAGTACATAGAATGTGGTCCCGGAAACGTATTACAAGGATTGGTAAAGAAAATCGAGCGAGAAGCCGAAGTCTCTTCTGCACAAGTGTAACCTAGGCCTGTAGTACGAGGTAGAGGTAATACAGTGCAAAGGCCCCTAAAAACACCATGCCACTGAAACTCAATGTCTTCATGATAGAAGAGGGTTGATGTGCTTTGGGAGTCTGTGAAGAGAAAATAAGCGCGTGATTCATGTACCCTAAAAGAGGGGCAAACACGAATGAGGCAAAGGTGGCCACTGCGATGAGTCCGCCCATAGAACTAGAAAAAAACAGAATTACAATAAGATTTACTGCGGCTAGAAGCAAGACTGCTAACCCATAAAAGTTGTTTTGGGTGATTCCAAGTCGATTTGAAAGGTCAACGAGAACGCGGGCAAGCGCATCGTGCGCACTTAAACAGCTACTGAACATTGCAGCTAAGGCAGCAATTGAAATAAATAGTCTAGCCCAACTTCCGAGTTGCACGGTGAAAATGTCGGTGAGTTCTGCGGCAAACTTAACACTGTTGTCACTAAGCACTGTACCCGTTGAGTACAAGGCCATATAGCCTATGTAGAAGAATAATACGGCTAATACGGCGGTGATGATGTATCCTAAATTGAATTCTTTCAGTGCGCTTTTTACACTGATATTCTCATTGCTCTGCTTGATTTTTTCTAGATTCCAAAGACTTACCCATCCGGATGCCTCTACAGCTGTAGGCATCCAACCGACAAGGCTGATAATGAAAAGAACACCTGCGGCATCGAACCAGTTTGGTGCCTCAAAATCTAGGTTTGCTTTGGGTTCAGCATTGAATGTGACTAAAAACACGGTGGCTACCAGGGCTAGGATTAATATCAATACAATGTATTTCAACGATTCTTCAAGCAGCTTATAGCGTCCTACGATCAATACCAGACTGATCAATGCAAAGAGCCCGATGGCTGCTGCGCCAGCAGAGGATAAGAGGTTCTCAAAAACATTTACTGTCATTCCAGAAGTGACACTGTAAAGTGCCGCTAAAATGGTGAATGAACTGACCAAGTTCACCGCGGTATACAAGTAGAGAAACCATTTGCTGTGTGCGGCATAGCCTTCTGTTAAACTTTTTTCTGTGGCATGCGTGAAGCGCACGCCAAACTCAAAAAACGGAAACTTTAGAAGATTTGCGAGAAGGATGGGTAGGATCATCAGCGGACCATATACTGCACCCGCCTTGGTTGATAAGACTAGGTGAGAGGTGCCAATAGCCATCGATGCGAACAGCAATCCGGGCCCAAGTTGATTAAAAAAACGACGTATCTTCACTAACGAAGTCTTTTGAGATTTCGAGCCAATATATTTCTTTTCTCTATAGGAAGAGCTACTATGAAAGCAAGACGACTATTTTTTGGGGCAGTCATCGCCTTTGATCTTATTTTTCTAATCTATGTATTTGGTCCTAGGGTAGATGGGGTGTCGATGGACGTCACTTTGCCTGATTTAGGAATTACGGCAAAAGACATCGATGCCTTTTTAGAGAAAAAAGAGGCGCAATTTCCGGTGAAGCCAGATAATGAGTCGCGTGTGGTTTGGGCGAATACGCCCGGAGAAAAGACAGCGTATGCGGTGGTTTATCTGCACGGTTGGTCTGCTTCTTCAGAAGAAGGTAATCCGGTACACCGCCAAATCGCCCAAGATTTAGGTGCAAACCTCTATTTGCCTCGGCTAGCTAGTCATGGATTAGACGTCGAGGATGCGATGCTCGACATTACCGCCGATGCATTAGTAGATTCGGCCAAAGAGGCGCTCGCCATAGCGCAGCTGTTAGGAGATCGCGTGGTCATTATTGCTACCTCGAATGGAGGAGCGCTGGCCTTGCACCTGGCACGAGCCGTGAGCAACCTCGATGCATTAGTATTGTATTCTCCGAATATTGAGATTTATGATTGGACCGCTAAACTGTTAGATGATCCTTGGGGATTGCAGTTGGCGCGACTTGTTAAGGGCTCAGATTTTAACGAGATTGAAATGCCTGAAGCCCGCAAAGCATATTGGTATCACAAGTACAGACTAGAGAGCCTTTTGCATCTGCAGGCCTTTGTCCATTACACAATGCGACCCGGTACGTTTAGGGCGGTCAAGGTTCCGGTTTTTTTGGGGTACTATTACAAGAACGAAGAAGAGCAAGACAAGGTGGTCTCGGTAGAAGCGATGCTTGAAATGTATAAGTATCTCGGAACACCCGACAGCTTGAAGCAAAAGGTGGCATTTCCAAAAGCAGGGGACCATATCTTAGCCAATCCACTCGCCTCTAAAGATGTAGAGGGCGTGTATCAAGCCTCGAAAGCCTTCTTGAAAGAAGTCGCAAGATTGCCAATTCAGTAAGAGCTTACACATTTTAAGGGTCTTCTGTGAATTGCTTTGCGATTAGACTGAAATCTAGACGCTTTACTTTCAATTTCGCATTGAAATACCTAAACTTGAGCAGCATCAATCATCTACTATGGCACGAAAAATTCAAATAGAGCGCTTTGACGAGGTCGTTCGATCCAAATATCAGGTCTATAACAGTCTTTTTTTAACCCTGCCTTTTAAAACGATTAAAGACACGACCCTCATGCTTCCTCTTTTTGCGGACGCTTGTGTTAAAGGGTTTGAAAAACAACAGTCTCCTGAACAAATCGTCGAAGACTTTTTTAGAAGTTACTTGCCAGAGCTAGATGAGGTGGCACAAAAGGATGTGCTTTTCGCCTTCATTAAATACATCGAGCGGCAAGTGGTTTTGTTTGATGCTATTGAAGATGCAGGATATTCGTATGTGAACAATATGCATGGGCGCGGAACATTGCGCTTTATCAAGGAGGAGGCCCAGAACAACAATAAGCTTGAGGCGCTTAAAGAATACCTCGAACGCTTTAAGGTGCGCATTGTACTGACTGCGCACCCTACACAGTTTTACCCGAATACCGTACTCACCATTATTCGCAATCTCGCTAAGGCGATACGCAACAATGAGTTGGACGAGATCAAGCAGCTTCTCGATCAGTTAGGTTTGACTCGTTTCTACAACAAAAAGAAACCGACGCCCCTGGATGAGGCGCATAGTCTTATTTGGTACCTCGAAAATGTGTTTTACCATTCGGCAGGAGCTATCTCTAGTTATCTGCGCAAAAATATTTTCGCAAACGAGAGCGTTGACCATCAAATTTTTGACTTCGGATTTTGGCCAGGTGGAGACCGTGACGGTAACCCGTATGTAACTCCGGACATCACTAGAAAAACGGCAGAAACCCTAAACCATCACATCATTAGAAATTACTATCGCGAACTGCGTTACCTAAAGACCCGGCTCACATTTGACGGGGTGCTTCAACAGGTAGAGGCTTTAGAAACAGCGTTGTATCACACCTTGTTCTTTCCGAAGAAGAAGCCCCTGAGTTTAATTGAATTGATCGAGGGCCTCCATGAAATTTTAAAAGCCCTTCAGATGAATCACAATGGCTTTTACCAAGACCTCGTGCTTGATCTTATCGATAAGGTGAATCTATTTGGATATCACTTTGCCTCTCTAGACATCCGTCAAGATTCTAGGGTACACGAGGGCGTATTTAAAGAAGTGATTGCTCATGAAGTGGTGCGTTCAAAGGTAAAAGGGCTCAAAGGAGTAGATTACGATGCGTTGAATCTAGACCAGCGTGTCGCTTTACTCACCTCTATTCAAGGAGACGTTGATCCGTCATTATTCGATGCGGAATCAATCACTGCCCAAACTTTAGAAAGTATTGGAGTGATGCAAGAGATCCAGATCAAGAATGGCGAGCGGGGCTCGAATCGATATATTATTAGCAATTGCCAATCCCTAGAGCAGATTCTTCAGCTTTATGCGCTTATACGTTTGAGCGGATGGCAGCAACCCACGGTCGATATTATTCCGCTTTTTGAAACCATAGATGACCTAAAGGCCGCTCCAGGGATCATGAAAGCACTCTACGAGAATCCTACTTACCGACGGCATTTGGCTACTCGTGAAAACAAGCAGACAGTCATGCTCGGATTTTCAGACGGAACTAAAGATGGTGGTTATTTCATGGCAAATTGGGGAATCTATGAGGCAAAAGAGGCACTTAGTATGCTATCTACCTCTTACGATGTTCGCGTGGCGTTTTTTGATGGACGAGGCGGACCTCCAGCTCGGGGAGGGGGCAGAACGCATGAGTTTTATGCCTCTTTAGGAGAACAAATTCAGGCTGACGATATTCAACTCACGGTTCAGGGTCAAACCATCAGTTCAAACTTTGGAACCCTAGAATCCTCTCAGTACAACCTTGAACAATTGCTGAGTTCAGGCATCAAAAATCAGCTTTTTGCTCGCGGTGAAAATAACCTCACCCAAGAAGATCGAAGCACTCTTGAAGCACTGGCCGATTTATCCTACAAGGCCTATGTGGATTTCAAGAATCACGAGCTTTTCTTGCCTTATCTGCAAGAGATGACTACGCTTCCGTATTATGCTAAGACTAATATTGGAAGCCGTCCTGCAAAACGCGGACAAAAGAAAGAGTTTAGATTTGAAGATTTGCGAGCGATTCCTTTTGTAGGAAGCTGGAGTCAGCTTCGCCAGAATGTTCCTGGGTTTTATGGGGTAGGATATGCCTTGAATGTCTTCAAAGAACAAGGAGAATTTGATCGGGTGAAACGGCTGTACAAGAACAATGCCTTTTTTAGGACCCTTATTGCTAACTCGATGATGAGCCTCACTAAATCGCAATTTGATTTGACATCGTACATGCAACATCACGAGCGTTTTGGTTCGTTTTGGAGTTTGATTCATGAAGAGTATCAGCGCTCAAAATCACTCGTTCTTGAGTTGAGTGGGTTTAAGAGTTTGCTCGAAAATGAAGGTGCAAACAAGGCTTCCATTCAGCTTCGTGAGGGCATTGTGCATCCGCTGCTCACCATTCAACAATATGCACTTCAACGCATTGCGCAAACTAAAGACGCGCAGCGCAAAGAGTGGTATGAAAAGATGGTGACGCGCTCTATGTTTGGTAACATCAATGCAAGCCGCAACTCGGCCTAGAGATTTTTTTGGTGGTGATTTGGAAGTTGTAAAATTTGATACCATCTTTGCCCTGTTCATTCACATGATGTAATTGTTATCAAGAAAGGTGAAGGGAATAGACCCTATGAAGCCTTAGCAACCCTCGTTCTTACGAGAAGGTGCTACATTCTACCCCGCAAGGGAGAGATAACGATGCTAGCCACTTTCGGCTGTCCATCTTTTCTTTTTAGCAGTTGCCTCATTTCAGTATTAACCTAAAAAAATTACATCGTAATGAGTGCACAACACCAATTTTCTACGCTGGCCCTAACGGCCGGACACGACTTGTCTCAGCATGGCAAAACAATAGCCGTGCCTATTTACCAATCCACGGCCTACCGATTTGACTCTACCGATCATGCGGCGGCATTGTTCAATCTGAGTGAAGCGGGTAATATTTACACCAGGCTTAACAACCCCACTAATGCCATTCTTGAAGAGCGATTGGCTGCTTTAGAAGGAGGTATCGCCGCTGTGGTCACCTCGTCGGGTACGGCAGCCGTGGCTACTACACTGCAGACGCTGCTTAAAAGTGGCGAACATATTGTTTGCTCGAATAGTGTTTATGGCGGAACGTACAACATGCTTGGCGTTACTTTGCCGCGTTTAGGCATCACTACCACTTTCGTTGATCCAAGCGCACTTGAAAATTTTGAGCATGCCATTGAGCCACATACACGTGCTATATTTCTCGAATCTATCGGTAATCCAAAACTCGACGTACTCGATATAGAGGGGATTGCCAAGATTGCCCAAAAGCACAAAATTCCACTGATTGTCGACAATACGGTGGCCACGCCCGCCTTATTGAATCCGATCAAGTTTGGGGCAAATATTGTGATCCATTCGCTGACTAAATATATCAATGGGAACGGTACGGCTCTTGGCGGAGTCATCATTGATGCCGGCACCTTCGATTGGTCAAGCGGCAAATTTGAAGAATTTACTTCACCTTCACCTGGCTATCACGGCTTAGTCTATCACGATGCACTGGGTGCAGCAGCCTTTATTGCTAAGGTACGTATAGAAGGGCTTCGTGATTTTGGTTCGGCCTTAAGTCCATTGAATGCTTTTCAGATTCTTCAGGGACTAGAAACACTTTCGCTTCGCATTAAAAGGCATAGCGAGAATACCCTCAAACTTGCTGGATGGCTCTCTCAACAAGATCAAGTAGCTTGGGTAAATTTTCCGGGGGCAAAAGACGAACAGCAGCAACGTTTGAAACAGAAGTACTTGCCCGAGGGAGTAAGCGGGCTCTTAACCTTCGGTTTGAAAGGGGGGTTTGCCGCCGCCAAAAAACTGACAGATGCAACGCGTTTGTTTAAAATTGCCGCTAATTTTGGCGATTCAAAGTCTATTATTGTGCATCCGGCCTCAACGACTCATCAGCAGTTGAGTGAAGATCAGCAGTCTGAAACCGGTGTAAGCGCTGACTTAATAAGGCTTTCAGTAGGATTAGAAGATAGTAATGATCTGATCCTTGATCTAAAACAAGCATTGCAGGCCTGATCGCCCATGTTAGAAACGCTAACCATATCAGAATTTAACACCTTGTCAGGGGTGCAACTCGATCCGTTTCCGCTGAGTTATGAATGCTTCGGAAAACCGTTTGGAGAAGCCCCCCTGATTCTGATAAATCACGCGCTCACTGCAAATTCTACGCTTACCGGTCA
>JBJOGS010000098.1:0-12329 GCA_046048095.1 Bacteroidota bacterium | reverse complement strand
ATTTTCTTGGGCTTTTACGACCTCTTTAGAATGGATCGTCTTGGCACGCTCTAAATCAGCGGTTGACCCAATGCCTCGAGCCAGCATCCGCACATACTCCATTTGCTCGTAATAAGAATCTCCTAAAAAGTTGTAGCCATTGACATCGTCTATATATCCGTTATTGTCATCGTCTATGCCATTTTCAGGTAGTTCGTCGAGGTTCTGCCAAAGAGATCCAGAAAATCCAGGATGATTCAAGTCTACGCCAGAGTCTACGATGGCCACGACCACTTCAGATCGCTTTTTAGGCTTCATGGATTCTTTTACTCGTTCAAGACTAATGCCCGCTACAGAATCACGTACAGGGTCTGCCATGAACCAGACTTTTAGCTGAGCATCTGTCAAGGCCTCTTTTTTGGCTGTAAGGTCGTCTCCGCCAATTGGACGAACGTCGGTGAGAAGGCGTCCACTGCTGCATGATTGTAGGCCAAATACGATAATGACAAAAACGAAAACGCGAAGCAAGTATAGGTTTGGTTTCATGAAAAAAGAGTATAAAAGTCAAGATATTCATCGACGCGCACCCCTTTTTCTGTGTTGCGCAACGAAACTAGAGGGTGAAAAGCGTCGTGCTCAAAAAGCAAAAGGTAGTTCTCGGCAACGGCCTTTTCTAAAAAGGCCGCTTTTTCTGTTAAGGTGAGAAGGGGCCTCGTGTCGTACCCCATAACATAAGGCACAGGCAGGTGACCCACCGTGGCGATGAGGTCTGCTACATAGGCGATCTTTTGTCCTTTGTATTGCAGCAAGGGCAGCATCTGTTTTTCGGTATGCCCGTCGACATAGAGTAGCTCAAAGGGTAATTCGGCCAGAAGCCCAGGATGCTGGTCGGTGAAATAGAGTTGACCAGAGGCTTCAATCGGCAAGATGTTTTCGGTTAAAAACGACGCCTTTTCTCGCGCGTTCGCATGGGTGGCCCACTTCCAATGTGCACTATTCGACCAATATCGTGCGTTTTTAAAGGTCAGTTCGTAGCCATCTCTGTTTCGATTCCACTGAACAGCCCCTCCGACGTGGTCAAAATGAAGATGAGTAAACAATACATCGGTGATATCATCACACGAAAATCCGTGCTTTTTCAGCGATCCTTCGAGGCTATGCGCGCCCCAGCGGTGGTAGTGCGAAAAGAACTTTTCGCTTTGCTTGTCTCCAAGACCACTATCGATAAGTATGAGACGTTCGCCAAATTCAATCAGCAAACAGCGAGCGGCTAAATCGATGCGGTTTTCACTATCAGAAGGGTTGGTTCGCTGCCAAAGTGTTTTTGGAACCACACCAAACATTGCCCCTCCGTCGAGCTTAAAGTTTCCGGTTTCTACGAGGTAGAGTTGCATTCGATCAAAGATACTAGTTCGCGCCCAAAATAGGCCATGGCCTTGATTTCGCTCGGAGAAAGCAAGCGTTCGTTTTTTAGCACCAAAAGCTGACGACCGGTCGATTCTATATGATAAATCGTGTTGCTCTCGAAGAAAAGCACCAAGGCATCGGTGAAGAAGGCGCTGATTTTTTCTTCTGAAGGACCACTGAGGTGAAAGCGCTTATTGAATTCTTTGTGTTTTCTGATTTGTATATCGTGATATCCGGCTAGTGCGTATAAACGCTCTAAAAGACCTTCGCGACTTAAGGTAAAGACCGGAATCTCACATTTTAGGTCGAGCAGCATGATGGTGCTTTTAACGTCTTCTTTGGCAATGAACTCGCCTTCGCTATACTCGATGTCGAACAAAGTGCACCGTTTTTGGGCATCCACGAGCAAGTTGTACGCGCGGGTGAATTGACGTGTTTCGAAATATATAAAGTGGCGCAATGGGGCGTCTAACTGATCGCTGTTCGGATGGTAAGACCATTGATACTCGCTAGCCATCTCAGAGAGTTGTTTTTGGCGGCGCGTAAGTACACGAGAAAAAGCTCCGCGACTGGCCCCCGTTTTTCGAAGCGCAAACGGATGTGATGTAGATGCGCCCAAAGTATCAAGGCCGATCACTTCAACACGGCCTCCTTTCTTCTCATAGGATTGGACATAACTTTCTACGCCCTCCATGGCGGTGTGGTCAACAAACTTGCAAAGCGAAAAATCAAGCACCACCTTTTTAGTGTATCCGATAGCGTCCAGCTTTTTCTGTAGTTTGAAAAAGTTGATAAAGGTGCAAAAGTGCTTCACGCTTACAAAGAAGGCATCTTCTTGAGGCTCTTTGAATGCCAGCACATTGGGCTTAAAGACATTCAGAAAAAAAAGCAGCGGATCTTTAGTGATAAAGAGGTGTGACACTAGGGTGGCCAGGGCACCAATAAACACCCCAAGCACAATATTGGTGCTTAATGTGGCGATCAGGGTCACTAAAAAGATAAAAAGCTGCTCGAACCCCACCTTATAGGCGGCCACAAATTTGAGGGGATGCGACAACTTATACCCTGTGTATACCAAGATAGCAGCGAGGGTTGAAAGTGGAATGCGATTTAGGGTTTGACTAAATACCAGCACGAACAATAAGAGAAAAATGCCGTGAAAAAAATTGGACGAGCGGTTCGTCGCCCCCTGGGTGACATTCACTGAGCTTCTAGAAATGACCGTGACAACGTTCAGCCCTCCTAACGCGCCGCTGATTGCGGTAGCCGCCCCTAAGGCCTTTAGGTCTCGATTGGCGTTGGATCGTCGTTTGAAGACATCGAGTTTATCAACGGCCTTTATCGACAAAAGAGACTCAATGCTTCCCACGAAAGCGATAGTCAAGGCCAACGACAAAATGGGCCAGGTGAAACGGAAATCAGGAAAGACTACAAGCTGTTCTATCGAACTTGGCAGCACAATAAATCGATCTGAAGCAATAGGAGAGGTTTTGTCAGTCCATTCGTAGTAATAACTAAGCGCAACGGCGATCAGAAGCACCCACATGGGTGCGGGAATGCGTTGATAAAACGGATTGCGAATAGATGAATTGAAGAGGAGTATGAGCAATGAAATAATGCCGAGCCACCCTGCAATCATCATCCCGGTATCTGAAGAGGCCGTTGACAAGAACGACCAGAATTGTCCAGGAATGCCTACAAGTAGCCCCAAAGAAGACTGCTTAATGGGTTCATAACCCAGCATAATATGAAACTGCTTGGCAATGAGGCTTAACCCGATGGCAGCCATCATTCCTTCGATGGCCGAAGACGGAAAAAATGCAGCGAGCCCGCCCATGCGCAATAGGCCCAGCAAAAATAGTAGTACTCCGGCTAACACAATGGCCGAGAGGGTAAGCAGGTAGCCTTGATAGTAGTCGGTTCCGGCCAGCGTGGTAACGGCAGACAATATCACAACCACAAGACTATAGCCCGGCCCAGCAATGGTCACGTACGATCCGCCCAACAGCGCGGTTACCACCCCCCCGACAATAGCAGAAACAATACCGGCACTCGGAGGCATGCCACTGGCAATGGCCAGACTCAACCCTAACGGCAGTGCAATTAGCGACACCACAAAACCTGCAAAAATGTTTTTGTGCAGGCTACTCAAGAAGTTAGACTTACTCATTTGCAGAGGTTTTAGGTCGAACTATGAGCAATTCACAAGGCAAATCAGAGAGTATGTATTCGATGTCTCTGGTGAAGATGCGTTTTAGAATTGAGGCGGGTTTTTCGGCGTTCATTACTAAGAGATCGGCCCTGCTGATCTCTGCAAAGTGACCAATAGAGTAGCCCCGTTTACCAAAAATAGGCTGAGAGCGCAGTCTTAATCCCTCTTTGAGTCTGTCGGGGATTGTTTCAATCATTTTTTGAACCCGTCGGTCTTCACTCACTTCAATTTGACGCCTTTTTCGAAGAGATTTCAACAGCGTGCGATCGTCGTCTACCGCCACCTTGATGGCTTTGGGGGCTATTTCTTCGACCACGGTAAGCTGTTGGGCCCCTAATCGGTGTGCCATAAAAAAGGCAGCATAAATAGACAATGAGGTCTGTTCAGACATGATGCCATTTACAACAACGTGTCTACAAGCGACGCGCTCTTTTGCGGCATTAATCAGCAAAAGCAACGAACAATTCACTTTACGGGTGAGTTTTCTTGCGACTGAACCGACATAAAATCGAAATAATGATTCGTGCTGTTGTGCGCCGATGATGAGTAAATCGACCTTCAACTGCTCGCACTGCTGATAGATAGTTTGGTAAGGATCGCCTTCTTGCCAGCGCACTTCACTTACGACCTCAGCGTGTGTGACGTGCTTGAGAAGGCCCTCTATGGTTGCTTTTTTCTCTTTCGTACAGGCTCCAACGTGTAGCAGTATGAGCTTGGCGCCTAGAAACTTACAGACACGTAAGACCTCAAAAAGATTGTTCTCTAGGTTCGGTGAAAATGCGAACCCAAAGAGCACCCTTTCAAACAGCGTAGCGACGTCTGCAGCTTTTTTGACCATGAGAAACAGCGATTAAATCGAGTTTCTGAAGGTACTAAATATTGGCTAGTCGTTCAGCTTAAGAACGGCCATAAAGGCTTGTTGTGGAATCTCGACATTACCAATTTGGCGCATGCGCTTTTTTCCTTTTTTCTGCTTTTCAAGCAGCTTTCGCTTTCGTGAAATATCTCCACCATAACACTTTGCAGTAACATCTTTTCTAAGTGCTTTGATGGTTTCTCTAGAGATCACCTTTGCGCCAATGGCTGCTTGAATCGGAATGTCAAACTGCTGACGTGGAATCAACTCTTTGAGTTTCTCACACATTTTTTTTCCGATCGAGTGAGCGTTGTCAAAGTGCACTAAGGCAGACAGTGCGTCTACGGGCTGTGCATTCAGCAAGATGTCTACCCGGACAAGCTTTGATTCACGCATGCCAATGGGGCTATAGTCAAAAGAGGCGTAACCTTTAGAGATGGTTTTAAGCCGGTCATAAAAGTCGAATACAATTTCTGCTAAGGGCATGTCAAAATTCAGCTCTACGCGCTCTGGGGTGAGGTAGGTTTGATTAGTGATCAAACCGCGCTTGTCGATACAGAGCGACATCACATTACCTACAAAGTCAGACTTGGTAATGATAGAGGCTTTGATGTAAGGCTCTTCAACTCGGTCAAGTACTGAAGGCTCGGGCAAGTCAGATGGGTTGTTGACGATGAAGGGTTTTTCAGGGTCTTTCTTGGTGAAGGCGTGGTAGCTCACGTTCGGAACGGTGGTGATTACCGTCATATCAAACTCGCGCTCTAGGCGTTCTTGTACGATCTCCATATGTAGCATGCCTAAGAAGCCACATCGAAATCCAAAGCCTAAGGCGGCCGAGCTTTCAGGAACAAAAACCAAAGAGGCGTCGTTCAGTTGAAGTTTTTCCATTGAAGAACGCAATTCTTCATAGTCTTCAGTGTCTACCGGATAGATTCCGGCGAACACCATGGGCTTGACCTCTTCAAACCCAGAGATCATCTCGGCTGAAGGCCGCTCTGTCAAGGTAATCGTATCGCCCACCTTCACTTCTCTGGCGTCTTTGATGCCCGTGATGAGATAGCCTACGTCTCCGGCACCTACCTCGTCCTTTTTTTCTTGCTTGAGCTTTAAGACCCCTATTTCGTCAGCATAATAATTCTTGCCAGTGGCCATGAATTGGATACGCTGACCAGTTTTAATGGTGCCATTCAATACGCGAAAGTAGGTTTCTACACCGCGAAACGGGTTGTAGACCGAGTCAAAGACTAGGGCCTGAAGGGGCGCCTCGGGATCGCCTTGAGGAGCGGGAATGCGCTCAATGATGGCGGCGAGCACATTTTCTATACCAAAACCCGTTTTTCCGCTCGCGTGAATTACATCTTCAGGCGAACAGCCTAAGAGATTCACAATATCATCAGTAACCACCTCAGGATTGGCACTAGGCAGGTCGACCTTATTGAGCACGGGAATAATTTCAAGGTCGTTTTCTAAGGCCAAATAAAGGTTTGAGATGGTTTGTGCCTGAATGCTTTGAGCGGCATCTACAATGAGCAACGCTCCTTCACAAGCGGCAATGGAGCGCGAAACTTCATAAGAGAAATCCACGTGACCGGGAGTGTCGATCAGATTGAGCGTATAGCGCTCGCCCTTATAGACATAGTTCATTTGTATTGCGTGGCTCTTGATGGTGATTCCTCGTTCGCGCTCGAGATCCATATTGTCAAGCAGCTGGTCTTGCTTTTCGCGCTCGGTTACAGAACCTGTAGAATCGAGAAGACGGTCGGCTAACGTGCTTTTACCGTGATCGATATGGGCGATGATGCAAAAGTTTCGGATATTCTTCATAGCAAAGGCTCATCTGGCACAAAGCAGCAGGCGAACAAAGATAATCCATTATTTTTGCGTTAAAACTCGAGCACTTGCCAAAAATTGGAGAAATAACGCTGCCTGATTTTCCGCTGTTATTGGCGCCCATGGAAGACGTGAGCGACCCGCCATTTCGCGCGCTGTGCAAAGAGCAGGGGGCGGATGTGGTTTACACAGAATTTATCTCGTCTGAGGGGCTCATACGCAATGCCTCAAAGTCAACGATCAAGCTCGACATTTACGAGAAAGAACGTCCGGTGGGCATCCAGATTTTTGGCGCAGAACTCGATTCAATGCTTGAGGCGGTCGACATTGTCGAACAAACAGGCCCAGATATTATTGACATCAACTTCGGTTGTCCTGTAAAAAAGGTGGTTTGTAAAAATGCCGGAGCGGGAATATTAAGAGATATTCCGCTGATGATTCAATTAACCGAGGCGATTGTCAAACGCACCAAACTGCCGGTTACGGTAAAAACCCGTTTAGGTTGGGACCACGATTCGATCCGAATTGTTGAAGTTGCAGAACGCTTGCAAGACGTAGGCATTAAGGCCATTTCTATCCATGGACGAACGCGCGTTCAAATGTATAAAGGCGAGGCGAATTGGGGGCCTATTGCTGAGGTTAAAAACAACCCGAGAATGCACATTCCGGTGTTTGGAAACGGCGATGTGGCCACCCCTGAGGCCGCAAAACGCATGAGAGACGAATTTGGTCTTGACGGAGCGATGATTGGACGCGCCTCTATCGGAAACCCCTGGTTCTTTGCCGAGGTCAAGCACTTCTTAAAAACCGGAACGCATCGCAAACCAGTCGACATGAATGAGCGTGTAGAGGCGGCACGTCGCCATCTTCAAATGGCCATAGACTGGAAAGGCGAGAAACTTGCGGTCTTTGAAACGCGAAGACACTACACGAATTACTTTAAGGGCATACCTAACTTCAAAGAATTGCGCATGAAAATGGTAGCCTCAGATGAGGCGTCCGAAGTGTTTGAGGCCCTTGAAGAAGCACGAGTACAATTCGCTGATCACGATTTTTCGGTCACAGCTGTCTAAGCGGTTTAGACAGTCGAACTGCAGCCAGCGAAGCCCCTGCGCCCAGCATCACTAGCGTAATGAGCACCAAAGCGATTTCAGCGCCCCGTAACTCTACGGGATAGGGCAGGTCAAACGAAACTTTCACCCATCCGAAATAATGCTGTGAAAGCACGAGCAGCACGCCGAGCAGCACGCCGAGCAGACTGCCGACGGCTACCTGCATCCAGCCAAGCCAGAAAAACACTCTTCTGATGCGTCCCGGGGACAGCCCCAGCTGTTTTAACACGGGCAGCTGAAGCCTTTTGTCAAGCACCACCACACTTAAGGCGCCAGCCAGATTAAAAAGCGCCAACACTAAAATCAAAGAAAAAATAACGTAGGTAGCGACGTATTCTGAATTCAAGAGTTTAAAAAGAGCAGCGTTTGTTTCTGTCCTAGAGCGCACGATGACCGTTGGGCCAAAAAGCTGGGAGACTAACTCGCGCAGTGTGAATTCATCTATTTCAGGTGCGCTGAGCGCAAGTTGGGTGACCCAAAGACCTTCGCTCAAACCGAATAGCTCGCGCGCAGCTTCGTACTCAAGCGCAACGCTCGCTACACTTTCGGCCGAATCGTCTTGAAACACCCCGCTCACCTGAGCCGAAAAATTGACTAAAGCCGAGCCGCCAAGCGCGATCCTTAAAGGGCCCTCAACGCGTTTAGGCACGCTTAGTGAAATACGTGTATTGTCTTCGGGATGGACACCAAATTGTCGGTACAATTCTAAGTTGATCAATACGCTGTCCGCCGCAGGAGCCGAGGCTCCATAAAGTGCAGCGATCGTTTCATAGTAGTTGCCTAGTGGATCACTGATAACATAACCTACGGTAGTTTGTTGGGCAACGGCAATCAGCGCTTGTTTCTTTAACTCAGCCTGCACCGAGATGCCTTGATTAAAAAGCGTTTCAAGTTGCGATTTTTCGATTTCAAACATCGCCTCTTCTGACGCAAGTATGGTGTAGTCTGCACTGTTTTTCAATGTGTATTCTGTACTGAACGCTTTCAGCCCAGAAAAGGCCGAAAGCACTACGAGCAAGGCGGCTGAAGCCACAACAATTACCAAAAGTGTAATGTAGGTGATGAGATTCACAACGCTTTGTTGGCTTTTCGAAAACAAGTAACGCCAAGCGATGTATAGGACTGCTTTCACTTCTTTTTTCGTCGTGCCAAAAGTGAGGGATCTTCAAGCGGATTATCAACCCCTTTTAGCGAGCGCTCTACACTTTCAGCAAGTGAGATGGAATCATCAATGTAAAACAACAAATCAGGCACACGGCGCATTTGATTCTTGGTGCGCTGAGCCAATTCGTGCTTAAGCAAGGGGGCATTAGACTTTATGCCCTCGAGAATCTCATTCGCTTTTTCAGACGGAAAGATGCTCAAATAGACCTTGGCTATTGCAAAATCAACGGTTACACGAACGCCAGAAACAGAGATGAGCAGCCCGTTTCCTGGATATTCACTAGCTGCTTTGCGCAACATATCGGCTAAATCGCGCTGAATAACCGAAGCTATTTTTCGTTGTCTTTCGCTTTCCATGGCGTAAAAATAGCGATTATCTCACGCCGCAGTCTTGAGGCAAGGTTTTTACGCTTGTTCTACCCAAAAAATAGCCTTAATTTTGGCCCCCGCTTGGTCCTATAGCTCAGTCGGTTAGAGTAGCTGACTCATAATCAGTTGGTCCCTGGTTCGAGCCCAGGTGGGACCACTTAAAGCGCGAGAACCCGCACCTCAACGGTGCGGGTTTCTTTTTTGTGCACGTATTAGAAAGAACTTCTATCAAAGGTATAAATCTTGGCACTTATTTGGCACTCAATTGATAACAGCCTGAATTATTAGTGTAAATAGGATGCCCCAAACGAACGCAACTAGCGCAAACCCAAACAATCCGAGTTTACGCAACAGCCAATAGTTTACCTTAAACCTAAGAGGAATCAATCGGTCTAGTGCCTTAGGTGTAAAAGTATATTCCTTCATTATTCTTGATTATAGTATTTAACGTCAAAAGAGCCGTCTTCCTGTTGTTCATAATAAAGACCTCTCACTGAATTTAGAGGCTCAAAGGAGAAAGCATTTAGCTTATCGCTTTCTGGTACAACAACCCAAAACAATTAAAAGACAAACCTGTCAATTAGTCTAAGTTAAGTTCGATATCATACAAAACCGGGTATAATTCATTGGTATTATAATTTGAATGATACTCTCTGAATTCATCATATTCGTGCCCAATGTATGTCCCAAAGAAATGCAGTTTGCCATCTTTCATATAAGGCTGAATTCTTTCGGGATATACATTTGGAATTTCAAGTGGCTTTAAGTTGTAAGGATTAAAACGTCCCGATCCATCGTTAATCAAAATAGTCGAATTTAACTTTATTCCTTTTTTTCTGTCATTTGGATCAATGTAATAGCTCGAACTCCAAGTTTGACCATTTGATGGCGAAAAACCATTGACTCTAAGTACTATATCTTTATATCCATCCAAATTAACATCCATTACTTCATACTCTCTAAAAGCTGGATTATTTCCATTGTTTGGATCATAAAAATAATAGGGTATAAAAGTATTATCTCCTTGACCTTTCCAAACCTCTATTGTTAAGCCGCCATCCTCTCTGGTTATGGTCAAATCCTTGACTCCATCGTTATCAACATCAAAAACTTTAATGCTAGTAGCTCCAAGCCCATAATTTTCCGGAAACACGCTGTCCGTTCCATATCTTCTCCAGGCAACACTATACTTACCATTTTCATCCTTTCCTAAAATCTCAAGCCTGTATCTGTAACCACAAATATTTCTCCAATTATTATCTCGAAAACTAGCTACCCCACCATATTGAGATGTAATAATTTCATTTACACCATCTCCATCCAAATCATCTAATTGAAGTGTAAAAGGTGAATCACAATAAAACGGTGAATTTTCAGTAGGATCGTTGAATTGATCAGGAAATCTATTGTAAACTGTCGCTTCTCTAAAATTATTTGTTACTTTTTCGAATGAATTACCACCATTGTTAATAAAAAATCTATTATCTGGAGAAGTTGCAATATCAATATACCCATCTTGATTAACATCACCTAATGACACTCCGTGGAAGTAATGCATATTCGAAACATCATTTGTAACTCTTGACCAATTTATCCCGAAGTCTGATATTTCACCAAAATATAAATGACCTTTCCAATTTTCACCGGGGCCAATTTCATTACCATCTGCAATAACAACAAAATTATCTTTGATTTCATAAGCCCTAATATTCCAAGAAAGGACATCTTGATCCAATTCATATAACTCCCACTTACTATCAGAACTTAATTTTAGTGTTACTGCAGGAGCTGGCGTAACATCAAGGGCACTATTAGGATTCGCCTCTTCATATGCATTTACAGCGCCTGAAATAAACATAAAATCGCCAGAAGAGGTAGAAAAATGAAATGTACCAGCTACCCCAATATAGCTCCAACCATTATATACTTTACTAACATCTACAGAGGGAGGATATTCGATAGTTATCTTATTCTCGGTATATGAATAAGTTTGATTTCTAAAGCTCGCAATAACCGCAGTCCCTTTTTCAACTTTAACCTCTATTACCAACTCCTCCGATTCTACATCACCACTCCATCCTGCAAACACCCATCCCTCGTTTGGAGTAGCGGTAAGCCGAACAGTAGTTCCAGCGTTATATTCGGTCTCAGTGGTTGATCCTTGTATGATGACCTCTTCAGCTACCGTTCCTTCTCCTTCTACGGTAACTGCTAGCGGGTAAGTCTTCTTTAAAAAGCTAGCCTTAAGGGTAAGGTTCGACGTGACGGTGATCTCTCTAGGATTCTGAGTCGATCCGTCAGACCACTCTTTAAACAGATACATTCCATCAGGGGTAGCCGTAACTGTGATTTTAGAGCCTTCGGTATACGTTCCTCCAGGAGAACTCACAGCGCCTCCTGTATCGGCAGTTATCGTAAGTGTATACTTATTAGGAGCAGGTGGGGTGACCACCTCGTCTTCTTTGGAACAAGAGACTAACGCTAGTACCGCTAGCAAGGTGTAGAGTAGGTTTTTCATTTACACTATGTATTGATAACATTAAAGTACAAAATACAGTCTAGCAGATAACAATCAGGAACATAGGGACATCAAAGGCCAAGGTTAGATACCTACAGAAAATGTTGAAAAACATTAGGGCTATAAACTGACAAATTTTTCAAACCCTCGTTAAACCAAAAGGTGAGCAATTCATCTGGTACGGCATTTATTAGTGGGTTTGTTCTTTGGCTCAACACTTTCCGGCAAACTCATAAGTACTGTAAAGTCCCATAGGATAAAAGCTGGAGGGGGCGGGTTGGTGCAAGAGGGTCGCCTTGCTAGGGTCACAAACTATACACGTGACAAGAACCCTCAAATAGCAGCATTGTTGTATATGTTGTAGCTGCTTGTCTAGAATGAGACTAAGGACTCAAGGGAAGTAAGAATTCCGGCTAGATACACTGCCTCTTTGCTAGGGGTAGGTGTGTCTAGTTATAAGATCTAGGATCTAAGAAAAGTAAGTATATAACGGGGTAGGGTTCGCAGCATTTTCAGGAGCGGTTATGCCTGGTCCGACGAGCAAAGCGAGTCAACCCAGGTAGGGGGCGCTAAGAACATACACGATTATTTTAAGCCGTACCCACCACACAAAGTGTTCCAGCCCAATCCACTTTGGCGTCAATCTGACGGCTTTGCAAATCTGAAAATCCCGCTAGTTCAAAAAGCGCTACCCATTCAGAAATGCTGAGCAGGTCTTCACAATCTTTTTATGTTTGATAATAATCTACGGTAAATGTGCCGTCCGAATTTTGCCTATAGAACAGACCTTTAAATTCCTGATTGAAGATATAGGTCTTTGAGTTTAGCTTATCACTTTCAGGGACGATATCCAATAATCCATCTTTATCAACATCATATATT
>JBJOGS010000097.1:0-39436 GCA_046048095.1 Bacteroidota bacterium | reverse complement strand
TCGGCTTGTTGCTGTTCTTGAAACCAAATGGCTCTAGTCAGGCCAAACTCATCATTGGGGTTAATCACGAACTGCACGCCTTGAGTATCAAAACGGCTGTCGCCATCCGTGAAATTAATCTTGGAGGTGGTATCTGGAACCGCGCTAATACAAACCAATATTTTCATAGGTAATCCGGGTTAAATGTCTGTAAACAAATATACTAAAACCATATAATTTATTATGCATGCATAATAAATTTATTCGTGTGAAGTGTGCGGCAGACAACGGTGAAAATGTCTTATTTTTGCCCTCAAACTGTTTAAAATGACTATGAAAACACTTCAGTTTAGAGAGGCAATTGCTGAGGCCATGTCTGAAGAAATGCGCCGAGATGAAACCATTTATTTAATGGGAGAAGAGGTTGCTGAATACAACGGGGCCTATAAGGCTTCAAAGGGAATGCTCGATGAGTTCGGTCCAAAGCGCGTCATCGATACGCCTATTTCTGAAATGGGTTTCTCGGGTATCGGGGTCGGATCCGCCATGAACGGAAACCGCCCCATCATAGAATTTATGACCTTCAACTTCTCGCTGGTAGGCATTGATCAGATCATAAATAATGCGGCAAAGATGCGTCAAATGTCTGCCGGACAATTCAATATACCTATTGTTTTTAGAGGTCCAACCGCCTCAGCGGGTCAGTTAGCGGCTACGCACTCTCAAGCTTTTGAGAGCTGGTACGCGAATTGTCCTGGTCTGAAAGTGGTGGTTCCGTCGAATCCTGCAGATGCTAAAGGACTTTTAAAATCGGCGATCCGCGACGACGATCCTGTAATCTTCATGGAGTCTGAGCAGATGTATGGCGATAAGGGTGAGGTGCCAGAGGGCGAATACACTATTCCACTCGGGGTTGCAGACATTAAACGTGAAGGGAGCGATGTTACTATTGTCTCTTTCGGTAAAATCATCAAAGAGGCCTATAAGGCCGCTGATCGCTTAGCTGAAGAAGGAATTTCAGTGGAGATTATAGACTTGAGAACGGTGCGTCCAATGGATTACGATACCATTATTAAATCGGTAAAGAAAACCAATCGTCTTGTGGTTCTCGAAGAGGCTTGGCCATTCGGAAATGTGGCCACCGAGATCATTTATCACGTTCAAGACAAAGCGTTCGACTTTCTCGATGCGCCTGTCGTGAAATTAAATACTGCAGATACTCCAGCGCCCTACTCACCGGTGCTTCTTCAAGAGTGGCTGCCTAATGAAGACGATGTGATCAAGGCCGTTAAAAAGGTGATGTATCGCGACTAATTGCGCCATGGTCATCCCGAATGAAACGTGCGAATTGATCGATCTCAATGGAAAAGTTGAAAAGTTTAACTTTTACTACTTTTGCGGGCGTTATTATAAAAACTAACCGAATCTAAACTATTCTATATGGAGGCAGTAGTTCCTTTCTTATGGGCCTTTGGTGTGCTTGGGCTCATTTATGTTTTCGTTAAAAACACTTGGGTTTCTAAGCAAGAGGTGGGTGACGAGAAAATGGCTAGAATAGCCAAGAATATCGCTGATGGAGCGATGTCATTTTTAAAAGCAGAGTACAAGATACTTTCGGTATTTGTCATTGCCGTTGCGGTTCTCTTATTCTTTAAAGGACAGAACGAAGCCGGATCGAATGGTTTGGTGGCGGTATCGTTTATTGTTGGGGCGATTTGTTCAGCCTTGGCAGGCTTTATAGGGATGCGCGTAGCTACTAAGGCGAATGTACGAACCACTAACGCTGCGCGCACTTCACTCTCAAAAGCACTTGAAGTTGCCTTTGCAGGGGGATCGGTTATGGGACTTGGTGTGGTTGGATTAGGCGTACTAGGACTAGGCGCTTTGTTTGCTATTTACAGTGCCCAAGGCTGGGGAATTGATGAAGTGCTTAATGTACTTTCAGGATTTTCGCTCGGAGCATCGTCTATCGCATTATTTGCCCGTGTAGGTGGTGGAATCTATACCAAAGCCGCAGACGTTGGGGCCGACTTAGTGGGTAAAGTTGAAGCAGGGATCCCTGAAGATCACCCATTAAATCCTGCAACGATCGCAGATAACGTTGGAGACAACGTCGGAGATGTCGCGGGAATGGGTGCTGACCTTTTTGAATCGTATGTAGGCTCGATCATTGGAACCATGGTTTTAGGTGCGGCATTCGCTGCGCTTCCTGAATTCGCCGGTTCTTTCAATGGGCTTGGTGCCGTATACCTTCCGCTCGCTTTAGCCGCAGCTGGAATCATCATGTCGATTATCGGTACGTTCTTTGTGCGAGTTAAAGAAGGAGGAAACCCACAAACAGCATTAAATCTTGGAGAATTCGGATCTGCAGCCCTGATGCTAGTTACCTCGTATTTCTTGATTGATCAAATGCTACCTGAATCATGGGTAGAGCAAGGAAAAACTTATACTTCTCTGGGTGTATTCTTAGCGACTATTGCGGGACTAGTCGCTGGACTTTTGGTGGGTAAAGTAACAGAATACTACACCGGGACAGGAACAAAACCTGTAAACGCGATTGTGCGCCAATCAGAAACCGGATCAGCCACAAATATTATCGCTGGTTTAGGGGTGGGAATGATGTCCACTGCGATTCCGATCATCCTTATCGCTGCGGCTATTTTAGTTTCTCATCACTTTGCAGGACTCTATGGAATTGCGATTGCTGCGGTGGGAATGCTAGCCAATACCGGTATTCAATTGGCGGTAGATGCCTACGGACCAATTTCTGACAACGCAGGAGGAATTGCCGAGATGGCCGAGCTTCCGGCTGAGGTAAGAGAGCGTACAGATACCCTAGACGCGGTTGGAAACACCACGGCCGCCATTGGAAAAGGCTTCGCCATCGCCTCTGCGGCCCTTACGGCCTTGGCACTTTTTGCGGCGTTCATGAAGACGGCCAAAGTAAAAGCTATCGACGTATCGCAGCCAGATATTATGGCCGGATTACTCATCGGAGCCATGCTTCCATTTGTGTTCTCGGCAATGTCTATGAATGCTGTAGGACGCGCGGCCATGGCGATGATTGAAGAGGTGCGTCGTCAGTTTAAAGATATTCCGGCACTCAAAGCGGCCCTTGAAGTAATGCGTAAATACAATTCAGACCTCTCGAAAGCATCTGCTGAAGACCGCGCCATTTTTGATGCAGCGGATGGGGTAGCCGAATACGACAAATGCGTCGCTATTTCTACCCAAGCTTCTATCAAAGAGATGGTGATGCCTGGGCTTTTAGCGATTATCGTTCCGGTGGTCATCGGTTTTGTAGGTGGTGCTGAAATGCTTGGAGGACTTTTGGCCGGAGTTACCGCTTCAGGAGTACTGATGGCTATTTTTCAGTCAAATGCAGGAGGGGCTTGGGATAATGCCAAGAAAACGATAGAGAAGGAAGGTCGTAAAGGATCTGACGCGCACAAAGCGGCAGTGGTTGGAGATACCGTAGGTGATCCGTTCAAGGATACGTCTGGCCCTTCATTAAATATCTTGTTAAAGTTGATGTCGGTAGTCGCCTTAGTGATTGCTCCGAGTTTAGTCGATGCTGACGCCCTCGCTTCTTACACCTCAGAGGAGGTGCGTAAAGAGCTGACCGTTGAAGTGCGCGCTGTTGAGGGTGCTGAAGGGGACGATACGACTTATGTAGTCGTGCGTACGGTGAACGATGTCAATGGGGTACAAGAGGTTGAAGAAGTGACCTATGAAGGCAGTTCTACCGAAGAGGTGATGGCACAGGTGAAATTAAATCATCCTGAGGTTGAAATTCATACCAATAAAGCGAAAGCTACACAAGAGTAATCTTAATTTGCAGCTCTTATAAATAAAAGGTCCGGGCGCCAGCGAGGCGCCCGGACCTTTTTATTTTTAGCCCGCACACGCTTATTTGAACAGGCCGTTAATTTCGGCGTCGATGCGATTGACTATCAATCCGAAGTCTTCAGCTTGGTCCACGAAATTCAGTTCGTCGACATCAAAGATTAGTAGTGTGCCCTTCGAATAGCTTTTAATGAATTCTTCATAGCGATCATTCAGTCGACTGAGATAGTCAATTGAGATGCCACTTTCATAGTTTCTTCCTCGTTTATGTATTTGTTTGACTAGATTTTCAATTGAGCTTCTGAGGTAAATCAGAATATCGGGTGGGTCTACTAATGACTCCATGAGTTCAAAAAGGCTGAGGTAATTCTCGAAGTCGCGATTCGTCATTAGCCCCATGCTATGAAGATTGGGCGCAAAAATGTGAGCATCCTCATAAATCGTTCGGTCTTGAATCACTGTTTTGTCTCCTTCACGTATTGAGAGTACTTGACGAAATCTCGTGTTTAGAAAATAGACCTGAAGATTGAAACTCCACCGCTCCATGTGATTGTAAAAGTCATTGAGGTAAGGGTTCGAAATCACTTCTTCAAAATGAGCCTCCCACTTGTAATGTTTGGCTAATAAGTCAGTTAGGGTGGTCTTTCCTGAACCGATATTACCTGCCACTGCGATATGCATAAGCCTTTGTTTTTGACCCCTCAATATAGCTATTCTCTGAGGTTCGGTATTCACTTATTTGGGCAAAAAAAATCTAATTTTTAAAAGAATTTACTCTTTGACGCTTGCTTTTTATAAATGCTTTTCTGTATTTAGCGCGAGATATGAAAAACACACTTCAAACGTCATTTGCCTATTTTACCTTTTATCGCAGTATGCGCTAGGGGGCTTTTGTCATTATTGTGTGTCAGCAAATAATAAAGTCCCGAATTTTCGGGGCTTTTTTTTTGATTAAACTATGAAGGTAGCGATTCAAGGTATTGCCGGATCAAACCACCACAAGGTGGCTGTATCATTCTATGGCGCTGAGGTAGACTGCGTCTATTGCGATTCGTTCGCTCAGCTTGCCGATCATTTAAATCAGGGGCTCGTAGATGAGGCGGTAATGGCTATTGAGAATTCTATTGCCGGAGCCCTGCTTCCGAACTATGCCTTGATATATACCAATGGTTTCAAAATAGTTTCGGAGTACTACCTGAGTATTTCACATAATCTAATGGCTCTTAAGGGTCAAACCCTTCAGACGATTACTCGAGTTGAGTCCCATCCCATGGCTTTATTGCAGTGTGCCACGTTTTTTGAAGGCCATAAATCGATGACCTTGGTAGAAGCAGATGACACAGCCTCAGTGGCCAAACGCATCGCTGAAGGGCAGCGCGAAGGGGTAGCCGCTATTGCTCCGCCCGAGGCCGCGTCGCTTTACCACTTAGAAATACTGGCTAGAGATATTCAGACCATGCGTTCTAATGCCACTCGTTTTGTCCGTATCCAACGAGGGACAGATGAAGCGCATTATTCTGAAGAAGCTGACAAGGCTTCAATGCGATTCGTGACCGGTCATAAGCGGGGAAGTTTAGCCACCTTATTGAACGTCATGAGCGATTGCAACCTCAATTTGACCAAGATTCAGTCTCTTCCCATTATTGAAACTCCATGGAAGTATGCCTTTTTTGTCGATGTTACCTTCGAACAGTGGAGTCAGTTTCAAAAGGCGGTGGCAGCCCTAGAAATCATGGCCGAAAGCTTCATTTTGCTTGGGGTGTACAAAAATGGACTTAAATCAGATGCATTATGAGAGAAGCAAAACGACTGAAACGCGTCAGCGAGTACTACTTTTCTAAGAAATTGAAAGAAATAAAGGCCCTTACGGCTGCCGGAAGACCAATTATTAATATGGGTATCGGTAGCCCTGATCTCGAAGCCCCTTCTTCAGCGATAGGGGGACTTCTTGAAGCCTTTTCTGAGAAGGGGGTGCATCAGTATCAAAGCTATGTGGGTCGTGATGAGTTGAGGGCAGCCTTCGCCCAATTTTACAAGACCCATTATCAGGTAAGCTTAGATGCCACACACGAGATTCTTCCGCTCATGGGATCTAAAGAGGGCATTTTTCATATCAGTATGGCTTTTCTGAACTCGAAGGATGTGGTGTTGATTCCGAATCCGGGCTATCCGACCTATGAGGCAGTAGCCCGATTGGTTGGTGCACGCGCAGTGCGCTATCCCTTAGATCAACACGGACTGCCTGATTTTTCAGAAATTGAACCTTCATTGTTAGAGCGTGCGGTACTGATGTGGGTGAATTATCCGCATATGCCTACCGGAATAACCTTGGGGCCAGAAGGGTTGAAGCAGATTGTAGCGCTCGCTAAAAAACACAATGTGCTGGTGGTGAATGACAATCCGTATAGTTTTATTGGAAACGACCATCCCACCTCGATCTTGGCACATACCTCGAGCTATAAAAATGTTTTAGAACTCAACTCACTGAGCAAAGTGTTCAATATGGCCGGATGGCGCGTTGGTGTGCTCGCCGGGCCGAAAGCCCTAATTCAGTCGGTGTTGAAAGTAAAGTCAAATATGGATTCAGGAATGTTTTTTGGCATTCAACGCGCCGCGGTAAAGGCGCTTTCTGAACCCAAGTCTTGGTTTGATCAGCTGAACGAGGTCTATGTGCAGCGGCGAAAACTGGTTGAAGTGCTTGCCAAGGCACTTCAACTTGAAGTGCCACCAGGGCAAACCGGAATGTTTGTTTGGTGTCGACTACCCAAAGGGGTGAGTAGCGAGGCCTTTGCCGACAAGCTGCTCAATGAATATGACCTGTTTTGTGCTCCGGGATTCATCTTTGGTTCTGAAGGAAAGCAGTTTGTCAGGTTTTCATTATGTGTTACCCCAGATCAGATTGAGAAAGCGATAATGCGTGTAAAAACAAAGAAAGTATGAGACTCGCAGTGGTTGGTGTTGGGTTAATTGGAGGTTCATGGGCTAAGGCCCTCCGAAGTCGCGCTTTAGTGACCGAGGTGGTAGGCATAGATCGAAGTGAGCAGCATCTATCGCAGGCCAAAGATCTTGGGATCATTGATCGGGTCATCGACTACGGTCAGCTAGCGGATGTCGATCTTGTATTTGTAAGCATTCCGGTAGATCAACTAGTTAATGAGTTACCAAAAATTCTAGATCGTGTTGGCCCTAAGACCTTGGTGATTGATGCCGGATCCACCAAACGCGCCATTTGTGAGGCAGTTGCGGATCATCCGAAGCGCGAACATTTCTTAGCCGCACATCCCATTGCAGGAACCGAATTTTCTGGTCCACAGGCTGCTATCGACAACCTTTATGACAATAAGTTGGCTATCGTTTGCGAGATCGAAAAAACAGCGATCGATCTGCAAGAACGCGCCTTGAATGCCTTTAGCGCCTTAGGAATGCGTGTGCGTTATATGGGCCCTAAAGAGCACGACGTCCACGTGGCCTATGTCTCGCATCTTTCTCACATCAGTGCCTTTATGTTGGGCAAAACGGTGATGCGCAAAGAGAAGGACGATCGCACCATCTTTGACCTTGCTGGCAGTGGATTCGCTTCTACCGTTCGTCTGGCTAAAAGTTCGCCTGAAATGTGGGCTCCTATATTCGTTCAGAACAAAGAGCCGCTGCTCGAAACTTTAGAGGCCTTTATTGAACATTTGATCGCATTTAGAGACCTCATCGATCAAGAAGATACGGGGGCCCTTACGGATGAAATGAAACGCATAAATAGCATTGAAAAAATATTAAACCCTTTACCTTTAAAGCCTTAAATCACAATCATGGAAAATTCGAAAAAGTTTCGTAGCTGGTTAGATGAGATGCAGTTGACGCATCCACTGGTTATTGCAGGGCCCTGCAGTGCTGAAACAGAGTCTCAAGTCATGCAGATTGCACATGACTTAAAAGATACAGATGTCAATTATTACCGCGCAGGTATTTGGAAGCCAAGAACGCGTCCTGGAAATTTCGAGGGTGTTGGCGCGATTGGGTTGAAGTGGCTGCAGCGCGTTAAAGAAGAGACCGGTTTAAAGACCGCCACTGAGGTGGCGAATCGCGCTCATGTCGAATTGGCCTTAGAGTACGATGTAGATTTGCTCTGGATCGGTGCGCGTTCTACAGTGAGCCCTTTTATTGTTCAAGAAATTGCCGATGCCTTAGAAGGAACAGATAAAGTGGTGCTAGTGAAGAATCCAGTGAATCCTGATCTTTCGCTTTGGATTGGAGCCGTTGAGCGTCTGTACAATGCGAATATTGAAAAACTGGGAGTGATTCATCGCGGGTTTTCATCGTACAAGAAAACCATGTACCGCAACTTACCTGAATGGCAAATCGCCATTGATCTACAATCAAAATATCCTGATCTGCCAATTATTAATGACCCGAGTCATATTTCAGGGCGAAGAGATTTGATTTTTGACGTTTCACAAACTGCACTGGATCTTAATTTTGATGGATTAATGATAGAGACGCATTGTGATCCAGACAATGCCTGGAGTGATGCCGCTCAACAAGTGACGCCTAAACGCCTTTTAGAGATTTTTAAATCGCTAAAAGTGCGCAAGCCAGGTGACGATGAAGCCGAATATCATGCAGCATTGAATCAACTGCGCTCACAAATTGACCTGTTAGATTCAGCACTGCTCGACACCCTTGGTGATCGCATGAAAGTCGCTAAGTCTATCGGACAGCTAAAGAAAGACCGAAACGTGGCCGTACTTCAATCGAATCGCTGGAATGAGATTCTTGGAAGAATGATCCTTGAAGGTGAACAGCGCAATTTGAGCGAAGAGTTCATTTTAAAGCTCTTCAAAAGTATTCACCAAGAGTCTATACGCCATCAAGAAAAGATCATGAATCCATAAAAGGGGATGCGAGGACTTGTCTACAAATCGACCGGGAGCTGGTACCAGGTAAAAGCAGAAGATGCCCAGTTCTATTCGTGTCGTATTAAAGGTAAGTTTCGCATTCAAGGTATAAAATCGACCAACCCAGTCGCCGTAGGCGACTGGGTTGTTTTTGAGAAAGACCTGACGGCCTTATCCCCACAAGGGGTGATTCAAGCCATTGAGCCAAGAACGAATTATCTGGTGCGCCGCTCAGTGAATCTATCGAAACAACTGCATATTATTGCGGCCAATATCGATCAAATCTTTTTGGTGGTTACCTTGAAAAATCCTTCGACGTATCCGGCATTTATTGATCGTTTCTTAGTTAGTGCAGCAGCCTATCACATCGATGTTATTTTGGTGTTTAATAAATGGGATACCTACAACGATGAAGAAAGAATCCGGGCGATGGCATTAAAAGCGCTTTATGAAAAAATTGGGTACAACACCTTAGTTAGCAGCGCTAAAACTGCTCAGGGTTGCGACCAGCTTAAGGCACTGATGATTCAAAAGACGAGTATGTTTTCAGGAAATTCAGGGGTGGGTAAGTCTACCCTAATCAATGCCATTGAGCCTACACTGGATCTGAAAACATCGCGAACTTCAGTACAGCACCAACAAGGACAGCATACTACCACCTTCGCGCAGATGTTTGACTTAAGCTTTGACGCCCGAATTATAGACACCCCCGGCATTCGAGGTTTTGGAGTGGCTACCCTAGAACGCCATGAAATTGGCGATTTTTTTGCTGAATTTTTTGCCATAAAATCGCAATGTAAGTTTCATAATTGTCTTCACGACAATGAGCCTCAATGCGCGGTGAAAGAGGCGGTAGCTTCTGGCAGTATTGCTCAAAGCCGTTATGAAAGCTACAGGGGGTTACTAGAGGATCCTGAAGGGCCCTATCGAACAGATAATTACGAGTAATGAGAGCGGTTGTTCAACGTGTAAGTAGGGCCTCGGTAGAGGTAGAAAGTACCCTCGTCGGAAGTGTAGAAACTGGCTTGCTCGTTTTATTAGGAGTCACCCATGAAGACACCGAAGAGGACGCTGATTGGCTCGCTTCAAAGCTCACCCAACTTCGCATCTTTAGCGATGACGAGGGTAAAATGAACTTGGATCTTTTGCAGGTGAGTGGCCGTATGCTCGTGGTTTCTCAGTTTACCCTTTATGGGGCTACCAAGAAAGGAAATCGACCTTCTTTCATACGTGCTGCTGCTCCAGAACACGCTATTCACCTCTATAATTATTTTTGTGATCGGGTCGAGCTGCTCATGGGTCACGCTGTTGAGCGTGGCGTATTCGGCGCAGATATGAAGGTTTCATTGCTCAATGACGGTCCGGTCACCTTAATTATTGACACAAAAAACAAAGAATAATGAACGATATAACTGCTGCCCAAGAACGCGTTGATCGGTGGATTAAAGAACACGGCGTGCGCTATTTTAATGAACTCACCAATCTAGCGCAACTTACTGAAGAAGTGGGTGAAGTCGCCCGTATTATTGCTCGGCGATATGGAGAGCAAAGTGAGAAGCCTTCAGACATAGAGAAAGATCTTGGAGAAGAGCTCGCTGATGTGTTGTTCGTCGTGCTGTGTTTGGCCAATCAAACGAATGTCGATCTTCAGCGCGCTTTTGATCGCAAGCTTGAATTGAAGACAGTACGGGATCACGAGCGTCATCAGAATAACCCAAAACTAAAGCCATGAGAGTGATGCGTATTCGACGCTCAGAGGCGCCTAAAAACAGGCATATACGGCTGACAGGGTCGAAAAGTGAGACCAATAGAGTGCTCTTGTTGAGGGCGCTCTATCTCAACCTCACCTTGATCAACGATTCGAATGCTCACGATGTGGACATGATGAAGCGAGGGCTGCAACAGCGTCAGGGCACGGTAGATATTCACCATGCCGGAACCGCCATGCGGTTTCTTACCGCCTACTTCGCGACATTAGAGGGGGCTTCTGTAACGTTGACTGGTAGCGAAAGAATGAAGCAACGACCTATTCAGGTGTTGGTAGAAGCGTTGGTTGCATTGGGTGCAGAGGTGAGCTATGCAGAAAGTTCTGGGTTTCCGCCATTAAAGATTCAAGGCAGAAGATTACGCGGCGGACGTTTAAAAATCCGCGCAGATATCAGCAGTCAATACCTATCGGCCTTGTGTCTAGTTGCTCCGAAGTTCAGTGAGGGCCTTGAATTGGAATTCGATGGTGCGCTTACTTCGGTGCCCTACCTTAAAATGACCTTAAAGTTACTTGAAAGCATTGGTGTTCACACTTTTATGGATGAAGAGCGTGTTCGAATTTCGCCGCTCGAAAGGATCAAAGACCAGTCGTTGTCTGTAGAGTCTGATTGGAGTGCAGCAAGCTATTATTACAGCGTGATTGCCCTCTCTGAAGAAGGAGCCGAAGTGCGACTCAGTGTACTCAAAAGCGACTCGCTTCAGGGAGACAGGGTGCTTGCCGATTTATACACGGCGTTCGGGGTTGAAACCCAATTTGAAACTGATGGGGCTATTGTGCTGCGAAAGATGCGCTACGTGGCCTCTGATGAAGCCTATGTATTTGATCTGAAAGATGCGCCAGATATTGCTCAAACCATTGCCGTGACTGCTGCTGGTTTAGGGGTAGGTTGCACGATGACCGGATTACACACCTTGCCCATCAAAGAGACCGATCGATTGGCTGCCATGAAGAACGAATTAGAAAAATGTGGACTTCGTGTTTCGATTACTTCAAATTCACTTCAGGTCATGCCGCGTACTGCCGAACTCGTCAGTGCTTCGATAGCTACGTATAACGACCACCGTATGGCCATGGCCTTTGCTCCTTTGGCTATGTGTGTTCCATTAGAAATTCAAGACCCGATTGTAGTAGAAAAGTCTTATCCTGATTTTTGGAAAGACCTAAGCCTCTTGGGCTTTGACTGCAGTTTAAAAGCAGATTAATTCGAAATCCCTTGACTTTGCCCTTTTTGAGGGTGTATCTTTGGCGCTCTTAAATTGATGCTATGAAATTATCGAATTTCGACTTTACCCTTCCTAAAGAATTATTAGCAGAGTATCCGGCAGAAAATCGCGATGAATCGCGACTTCTTGTTCTACACCGGGACAGCGGTAAGATCGAACACAGAATGTTTAAGGATATTATCGATTATTTCGATGAGGGAGACGTCATGGTGCTCAACAACACCAAAGTGTTTCCTGCGAGATTGTATGGAAATAAAGAAAAGACGGGTGCGCGCATTGAGGTGTTTTTATTGCGCGAGCTAAATCAAGAGCAGCGTCTGTGGGATGTATTGGTCGACCCCGCGCGCAAAATTCGCATTGGAAATAAGCTTTATTTCGGGGACGACGACTCGTTGGTCGCCGAAGTCATTGACAACACGACCTCTCGCGGTCGAACCTTGAGATTCTTGTACGATGGGTCGTACACTGAGTTTCGAAAAAAGTTGCGTTCCTTGGGTGAGACGCCACTTCCAAAATATATTAAACGAGATGTAGAGCCTGAGGATGAAGAGCGCTATCAGACTATTTATGCAAAGCATGAAGGAGCGGTTGCGGCTCCGACCGCAGGTTTACACTTTTCAAAGCACCTATTAAAACGTTTAGAGATAAAGGGGATCAACTTTGCTGAGGTTACTCTTCACGTGGGCTTAGGGACATTCAACCCTGTAGAAGTGGAAGACCTTTCTAAGCATAAGATGGATAGCGAAGAAATGCTCATCGATGCACAAGCAGTTGAAGTGGTGAATACGGCGAAAAAAGCAAAGAAGAATGTTTGCGCTATTGGGACGACGGTGATGCGCTCTTTGGAGAGTTCGGTCTCTTCAAACGGAATGCTAAATGAATTTGAGGGGTGGACGAACAAGTTTATCTTTCCTCCGTACGATTTTTCTATCGCCAATCGCATGGTCACCAATTTTCACTTGCCTAAATCAACACTGCTTATGATGATATCTGCATTTGCAGATCACGATATGATCATAAACGCTTACAAAGAGGCGGTTAAAGAGAAGTACCGCTTCTATTCTTATGGCGATGCGATGATGATTCTGTAATACATGTCTGAAGAGAAAGAGGCTAAACGCGATATACGATCACTCGATTTAGAGGGTCTGAGGGCTTTTTTTCTCTCAAAAGGTGAACAGGCTTTTAGGGCAGATCAAGTATACCAATGGCTGTGGCAAAAAGGGGCCCATAGCTTTGAGGTGATGACCAATCTTTCCAAAACCACTAGAGCGCTTCTTGAAGCGTCGTTTGTGATCAATCATATTGCCGTTGACCGCCAGCAACGCAGTGCGGATCAAACGATCAAGAATGCAATTCGTTTGCATGATGGATTAACGGTTGAATCGGTGCTGATTCCGACCGCCACTCGCTCTACAGCTTGTGTTTCGAGTCAAGTGGGCTGCAGTCTGGACTGTACCTTCTGTGCTACCTCGCAATTAAAGCGCATGCGTAACCTCAATCCGGATGAAATTTACGACCAGGTAATGGCGCTTGACCGTCAAAGCCGTCTCTATTTTGATCGCCCACTAACGAATATTGTTTTTATGGGAATGGGAGAGCCCCTGATGAACTACAAAAATGTTATCGCTGCGGTGGATAAGATTACCTCAGGCTTAGCGATCTCTCCAAAGCGAATTACCATATCCACCTCAGGCATTCCAAAGATGATTGAAAAGTTGGCCGATGAAAACCCTAAGTTTCAATTAGCCGTCTCTCTTCATTCCGCTGAAGAAAAGGTGCGCAATACCATTATGCCTTTTAGCACTTCATTTGATTTAGATACCCTGCTCAAGTCTTTGCAATACTGGTATCAGCAAACCCGCTCAAAGGTGACTTTTGAGTACCTTATTTGGAAGGGAATTAATGATACTCAATCGGCGATAGATGCCCTTGTCAGTTATGCCAAAAAAGTGCCATCCAAGGTAAATATCATCGAATATAATCCTACAGATGCCAAAGACTTCAAAGCCGCCGACCAAGAAGTGATTGAGCGGTATATTCAGGCGTTAGAGCGCGCGAGAATCACTGTGACTGTCAGGCGTTCTCGGGGTAAAGATATAGACGCCGCGTGCGGGCAACTGGCTAATAAATTGGTACCTTTAGAACACTAAAATTAGTCCGCCCCTATCTTGCAAACTGTCGCCAAAATACGCCAACCGATTGTTGCTGAAATGGACCTTTTTGAATCGAAGTTCAAAGAGGCGATGGCTTCTAAGGTGGCCTTGCTCAATCGCATTACGTATTACATAGCGAGTCGCAAGGGTAAACAAATGCGACCGATGTTTGTCTTCTTGGTTGCAAAGCTGTTGGGTGAAGGAGTGGTTAGCGAGCGTACTTATCGAGGAGCCTCAATCATAGAACTCATACACACTGCCTCATTAGTTCATGATGATGTTATTGATGCCAGTGACAAGCGTAGAGGATTTTTTTCTGTAAACGCGCTCTGGAAGAATAAAATCGCGGTACTCGTAGGAGACTATTTCTTCTCAAAAGGTCTATTACTTTCTTTAGATCACGACGATTTTGACTTGCTAAAGATTGTTTCAGAGGCAGTGCGTGAGATGAGTCAAGGAGAGTTGTTGCAGCTTGAGAAGGCAAGGCGACTAGATATCAATGAGTCAATTTATTACGACATCATCCGACAAAAAACAGCTACCTTAATTGCAGCTTGTTGTGCGATGGGTGCCGCTTCGGTGAGAAGGAGTGACGAAGAGATCGAGAGATTTAGATCGTTCGGTGAATACGCCGGAATGGCCTTTCAGATTAAAGACGACTTATTTGATTACACGGATGGGGCTATCGGTAAGCCAACAGGTATAGATATCAAGGAACAAAAGATGACCCTGCCCTTGATCTACGTATTGAATAAGGCGACTTCGTCTGAAAAGCGATGGATTATTGATACGATCAAACGCCATCACAAAGACAAGAAACGCGTTCAAGAGGTAATCGATTACGTCAAAGAGAACGGAGGTTTATCGTACGCTACCTCACAGATGAATCGCTATCGCGACGCCGCCTTAGGCATGCTCGTGAATTATCCTGAAAGCCCTTACAAAAGCGCTTTGGTAGACTTAGTCAACTATGTAGTGGATCGTAAAAAATAAGATGAGAGGTCAGTAACGATGATAGCTAAGGCAACCATAGATAAGGTATATGAGGCTGTTCGCGTAGAAGAGGTGATTCAAGACTATGTGCAACTCAAGAAATCGGGGGCCAATTTTAAGGGGTTAAGTCCTTTCACTAGCGAGCGCACACCTAGTTTCATGGTGTCTCCGGTGAAGCAGATATGGAAAGATTTTAGTAGCGGAAAGGGCGGAAACGCGATTGCCTTTCTGATGGAGATGGAACAGTATACCTATCCTGAGGCCATTAGGCATCTCGCTCAGAAATACCATATTGAAATTGAAGAAACTGCGCAGTCTTCAGAAGAAAAAGAGGCGAAGGATCATCAAGAGAGCCTATTTCTCATTACTGAATTTGCTCAAGAGTATTTTGAAAAGCAGTTGCATGAACATCCGCAGGGAAGGGCCATAGGGTTGACTTATTTCATTGAGCGAGGTTTTAGTGAAGAAACTATAAAGCGGTTCAAGCTCGGATTTGGTGGTACAGACTGGCAAGGCCTTGCAAACGAAGCTATCGGTAAAGGATACCAACCAGAGTTGCTCGAAGAGACGGGGGTGTGTTTTAAAGTAGACTCCGCGACTGAAAGCATCGCGCAACAGAGTGCGTGGAGAGATCGATTTAGAGATCGAGTGATCTTTCCAATTCAAAGTACGAGCGGCCGCATCCTAGGCTTTGGAGGCCGTATTCTCGACTCTCAAAAGAAGGTGGCTAAATACGTAAACTCGCCTGAGAGTGCGATTTACCACAAAGCCAAGGCTTTATATGGTATACATTTCGCTAAGTCGGCGATTGCTAAACAGAATAATTGCTACCTGGTCGAAGGATATACCGATGTGATACAGTTGCACCAGCGCGGAGTAGAAAATGTAGTTTCTTCTAGTGGAACCGCCCTGACCGAGTCTCAGATTCGAATGATTCGGCGCTTATGTGCGACTATCACGTTAATTTTTGATGCAGATCAAGCCGGTATTCGGGCCTCAATGCGAAGTATTGATCTCATACTTGCTGAAGGTTTGAATGTGCGGGTGCTGTCGCTTCCTGAGGGTGAAGATCCAGATAGCTTTGCTAGGACCCATGATTACGATGAAATCGTAGCTTATTTCGAGAAGCATCAAATTGATTTCATTACCTATAAATCTCAGATACTGCTTGGAGAGGCTAAAGATGCCATTACAAAGTCAGAAGCGATCCGTGAGATTGTTAAGAGCATTTGGCATATCGCTGATCCGATTAAGAGAGAGCTGTATGTCAAGCAGTGCGTGGACACATTTAAGCTCAGCGAATCGGTAGTTTACGCTGCCTTAGCTGATTTAGAGGCTAAAGAAAAGCGCGAGGTGCGATCGCGACAAGAGACGCCGACGTTGAAAAGTCTAGAAGTGGTTAGTCAGGTGACGGCTGAGGCTCCTAAAGACCGACAAAAAGAGCTTGAGCGGTCACTGATAGAATCACTGTTGCTTTATGGATCTCAAACAGAAGTCTTTGACGACGAATTTTTAGAGCATGATGAGCAGAGTGGCGCACTCGTTTCAAAACGATCGCTAGTCACCTCCAAGGTTTACGAAAAGATTTACCTCGACTTACAGCAAGATGAGATGCGTTTTTCAGATCCCCTTTACAGTAGTCTTTTTGATTGGATCATCCGGTTTTATACCGAAGAACAAGGAGAAGATCTCACCGCCCTACTCAAATATTTAGAGCATCACCAACAAGAATCGCTGATTGAGCAGGTCTCTACTATCGTTTTTGAATACGAGCAGTACGCCCTTCACCAGTGGGAGAGAAAGAATATCTATCCAAAAAACAGAAGCGATCAAATTGCGCAGCAGGTATCAGAAACTGTACTTTCATTGCGCTCGCATTGGGTACAGCAACACCTTAAAGAATTACAGAAGAAAAGTTCAGATCAAGCAGATCAAAGCGTACTTGAAGAAGTCATGGATTACCTCATGCTCAACAAGGTGCTGAGTAAACGCCTAAATCGAGTACTGACCGTCTAATTAGCGCAATTCGCTAGGAATAGGACATACCGGAATGGGGTCCATTTTGTGCTTGTTGGCCCGATGAAATCTCAAGAACGTTTCATACACCTCGCGTTCGCGCCCCGTCAACGTTTCAACAGAAGTGTTTTGTTCATAAAGCTGCATGGCCCATTCCAATTCGGGGTAACTCGCCCCAATTTGATCCTCGTCTGATCGGTTGTCTCCCCAAAGCCCATCGGTAGGTGGGGCTTCGACAATTTCTTTAGACACCCCTAAAAATTTTCCGAGTTGCCACACCTCGGTTTTGGTGAGATCGGCTATTGGGCTGAGGTCTACTCCGCCATCGCCATACTTGGTGTAGAATCCTACTCCGAAGTCTTCCACTTTATTGCCGGTTCCGGCTACAAGTGCCGATTTACACTGCGCGGTGTAGTACAAGGTCGTCATCCGAAGTCTAGCTCGAGAATTGGCTAGGGCGAGCTGCGTAAGCTCAGAAGAGGAGGCTTTGATTGTCTGGGCTGACTGAAAGGCTTCAAACGTAGCGTCGAGTTCTATGGTGTGTGTTGAGACGTTTTTGTAGGTATGACTCAACCATTTCATATGAGCCACTCCGCGATCAAGCTGGTCTTTTGCTTGAAGGATCGGTAGATTGAGCAGGGTGACCTCTAGACCCGTTAAGGCGCAAAGCGTTGAGGTCGTAGCCGAATCAATTCCTCCTGAAACTCCGACAACAAAGCCTTTAGCTTTGGCCTGAGAGGCGTATGTTCTTAACCAATTGACGATGTGGTTAGAAATTGCAGAAACGTTCATAGGCCCTTTTTATGCAAAGTTAAGATTTAGATTGGGTAATTTTGGGTAAACAATTCACTATGGCTGCTACGCATCAATCTGAAATTACTTTGCACGTTGAATTAGATGAAAACAAAATTCCTGAGGCGTTACATTGGACGGCTCAAGACGGTGGGGTAGAACAGGCTCAAACCAAGGCACTTTTGTTGTCGATTTGGGATCCGTCTGACAAAGAGACGCTGAGCATTGATCTGTGGACGAAAGATATGCCTGTGGACGAGATGAAGCTTTTTTTTCATCAAACCTTGGTGCGCATGGCCGCGACCTTCGAAAAGGCCACTCAAGAAACGGAGGTGTCTTCTTCACTTCGAGAATACGCATCCTATTTTGCAGACCGATTAAATCTCTACAAGAATCAGTAGGGTGAATGATTAGATCGAAAGACTTGATTCAGTCGATCAATTTCGTTTAGAATATCGTCGCAGCCCTCTCGACTGGTTGAAGAGGTTACAAAGTAAGGCGGATGCTGTTCCCAAAGCGAAGCAGTCATCGCTTCGCAATAGGCCGCTACTTTTATCTTTTTTGCCTCGGGCTTCAGTTTATCTGCTTTGGTAAACACCATGTAAAACGCGATTTCATTTGAGGCGAGCCATTCCATGAATTCGAGATCTATGGGTTGGGGTTTATGCCGGATATCAATGAGCACAAAGGCACAGAAGAGTTGGGTGCGCTTTTTGAAATAGCTGCGAATGTAGCTTTGGAACTCTTTTTTAGTCGATTTTGAAACTCGGGCATATCCGTAACCCGGAAGATCAACTAGAAACCAATTGTCATTGATCAGAAAGTGATTGATCAACTGTGTTTTACCTGGGCGTGAAGAAGTCTTAGCTAGTGAGCTATGGTTGGTCAAGGCATTGATCAACGAAGACTTTCCAACATTAGACCTACCAATGAAGGCATACTCAGGAAGCAGTTGGTTTGGGCATTGCTCTACCGATGAATTGCTCATCACGAACTTTGCCGAATGAATTTTCATGAGCAGCGAATTACAATTGGCGTTGTTTTAGCCAAGCTTCGAGTAGATGGTTAAATGCTTCAGGATGCTCCATCATCGGGGCATGACCGCATTGATCGATCCAGAAGAGATCAGAATTAGGCAAGAGTTTGTTGAACTCTTCGGCTACTTCTGGAGGGGTAACTTTGTCATTTTTTCCCCAAATGATACAGGTAGGAGCCTTGAGTTTCGGAAGATCTTTGGCCATATTATGCCGTATGGCGCTCTTAGCTATAGCTAGAGTTTTGACTAGTTTGCCGCGATCATTTACAAGTTCGAATACTTCATCTATGATTTCTTTGGTGGCAACTTCTGGATCGTAAAATACCTCTTCAGCTTTTTTCTTAATGTAGTCGTAGTCGCCACGCTTTGGGTAGCTATCCCCCATAGAATTCTCATAAAGCCCAGAACTTCCGGTGATCACTAAAGCTTTCACATTTTTTGGAAACAGTTTGAGATGCAGCAGTCCGATGTGTCCTCCTAATGAGTTTCCTAATAAGATGACCTCGTTCAATTCTAAGTGCTTGATAAAGTCGTTGATGTATTCAGCGAAGGCTTTTACCGTTGTTTTTAATAAGGGTAAGTCGTACAGCGGTAGCACTGGAATTAGTATGCGATAGCCTCGAGTTGAAAAGTGGTTAACGACCGCAGAGAAATTGCTCAGCCCTCCCATTAATCCGTGCAGCACAATGATTGGAGTGCCTTCACCCTGATCGAGATACTCAAATTGACCGGTACTCTTGGTGCGTTGACCTTGCTGCATACGGAGGTTTTGCAAACCCCAAATATAGAAAATTAGCGCAACTACATGATTGGGGATAACTTTCTTTAAATTGTGGATAAAAGTGTCAAAAAGTGTCAAAAAGTGGAAATATAACCCCTATATTTGAAGAGTATATCAGTGAGTATGACCCATTTAATCGGACAGTACGAATGCAAGGCAGATGCTAAGGGGCGGGTAAATATTCCGTCTTCTTTGATGTCACAGCTGTTTCCGGTTCTTGACAAGGGGTTTGTGCTCAAGCGTTCGGTCTTTCAGCAGTGTCTAGAGTTCTATCCTAAGCAGGCCTATGATGAGCTGATGACTAAGATTTTGGCTAAAAATCAATTCAGCAGAAACTACGATACATTTTTAAGAAACTTTCTGGCGGGTTCGCAGCAAATCAACCTCGAAGAGCATGGTCGCCTTCAGATTCCAAAGGCGCTCATTTCTTTTGCCTCTATAAGCAAAGAGGTGGTGCTTGCATCTGCCATTAACCGTATCGAAATCTGGGATAAGGTGAAGTACGAGGCTGTTCTTACTGAAGGACAAGATATCTATGCTGACTTGGCTGAATCTATATTCTCTGATGACTCAAACCTATCATAGCCCTGTATTGCTTAAGGAGTGTATCGACGCATTGGCGATACAAACCGATGGGGTCTATTTAGACCTCACTTTTGGTGGCGGAGGTCATTCTGCCGCAATATTAGAGCGTTTGGGAGATTCAGGGCGCTTATTTGCTTTCGATCAAGATGCGGATGCTCAACGAAATAAAATAGACGACAAGCGCTTTACGTTGATCGCTTCAAATTTCAAGCACCTCAAGGCGCAATTGCGGTTTCATGGATGTGTCAAGGTGAACGGGGTGTTGGGTGATTTTGGGGTTTCGTCGTATCAGTTTGATACTGCAACGCGTGGATTTTCTACCCGCTTTGATGGTCCGTTAGATATGCGAATGAGTGCACAGATGAAACAGTCGGCTTCTGACATTGTCAACAATTATAGTGTAGAGGAACTTGCCCAGCTATTTAGAAAATACGCCGATCTTAAGAATGCATATAGTATTGCTCAGGCAATTGATGCCGGACGAAATCAAAGTCCAATCACTACCACATTTCAGCTGATGCAGGTTATCGCGCCTGTATTGTATGTGCCTAAGCGCAATCAGCAAAACGCTCAAGTGTTTCAAGCGCTGCGCATAGAGGTCAATCAAGAATTAGAGGCTATCGAGCAGATGCTTGAGCAATTAACAGAAGTGGTTGAATTAGGAGGGCGCATCGCTCTAATGAGTTATCACTCTCTTGAAGACCGTTTAGTAAAAAATTTTATAAGGGCATCTCGCGCAGATGGTATTGTCGAAAAGGACTTCTATGGAAATCCTAAGCTTTCTTTTAAGAAGGTCGGTCAGCCAATGGTGGCTTCTGAAGAAGAAGTTCGTCTGAATCCTAGATCGCGAAGTGCTGTGCTCAGAGTAGCTGAACGCGTTAAAAATCAGTTTGTGTCATGAAGAGTTGGTTGGTGTCCTTGTTTAAAGGAAGTCTCTTAGTTAATGATGATGCCGCAAAGAATTGGAGGTTTATTCTGTACGTCTTTTCGCTGTTTGCTCTAATGATTTACGCGGCTCATAGTGCGGATAAGAAGGTGGTGCGCATCGATACTTTGAATACGACCCTTCAGGGCCTTAGGAATGAGCATATCGAAGGGCGTAGAGCGGTGCAGCAGATTCGACTTGAATCTTCGATGAAAAAAAGTTTAGAAGAAAAGGGGCTCTATCCGTCAGCGGTTCCGCCTGTAAAAATTATAGTCAATTAATATGGATCAAAAGGTGACATCCATGATGCGACGCCTGCTTCTTATAGCGGCTATTATGTTGCTATTCGGCGGTTTCATTGCGTACAAGTTGTTTCAGATTCAGTGGGTTGAAAAAGAAGAATTGAAGCATTCGGTTTTGTACGATAACCATAAGCTTGAACCGATTGAAGCGAAGCGTGGGTCGATCTACTCAGTAGATGGGGCTCTTTTAGCTACTTCGGTTTCTTCTTACACGGTGCATTTTGACCCCACGGTAGCTCGCCAAGGGCTTTTTGATTCAGAGATACGCCCTTTATGCGACTCATTAGCACAGCTGCTCTCAGTTGATGCTCGAGCTCTCGAGGCTTCATTGAGAAAGGCGCGTCAAGATAAAGATCGCTACGTCCGTATTGCCTCAAACCTGGATTATGGTGATTTTAAGCGGGTACAGAGTTTTCCGCTTTTTGTCTATGGCAGGGGAAAGGGAGGGCTTATCGTCGCCTCGAAGGTGACACGTAAGAAGCCGTTAGACCCATTGGCTTCTCGACTCGTTGGTTATTATCTCGATGAGGGCACAAAGACGTATCGCGTTGGTTTAGAAGGCGGATTTAATGATCATGTGCTTGAAGGTGAAGACGGTCTCAGAGAAGTGCAGCGCATTCAAAAGGGATTGTGGAAGCCCGTAAGTCTTGAAAACGCAAAAGAGCCTAGAGACGGATACGATTTAGTTACTACCATTCACAGCAACATCCAAGACATAGCCCACTCGACCTTAAATCAAGTGTTGCGCCAATATCGCGCCCAGAGAGGACTGGCGGTGGTTATGGATGTTCAGACCGGTGCGATTCGAGCGATGTCTAATCTCTCTATGAATCCTGATTCAACCTACAGTGAAACCTACAATGCTGCCGTAGCTGATTTGTACGAGCCTGGATCGACGTTTAAGCTCATGTCGCTCATAGCGGCATTAGAGGATAAAAAGGCAGATACCGCGACTACCTTTCATGCCAAGTACGGGCAATATAAAGTTTACGATAAGCATATTTATGATTCTCGAAAAGGAGGCTACGGACCGATTAGCTTAGCCACTGCTTTTGCAGTTTCATCGAACACCGCCTTTGCTGAAATGATTAATGAGGGATATAAAGGAAGTGCTCAGGCTTTTGTGAATCGCTTGTATTCAATGAAGCTTCATGAACCACTAGGATTGCCTATCGAAGGAGAGCAGGCTCCATTGATACGCTATCCGGGCGATAAGGGGTGGTCTGGACTTTCGCTTGCATGGATGTCTCATGGGTATGAATTACTCATGACTCCTCTTCAGGTACTTGCGTTCTATAATGCGATTGCTAACGACGGCCGATACATTAAGCCTCGTTTTGTGTCTGAAGTGCGCCGTGGAGACCGCGCCGTACGTCGTTTTGAGACTGAGGTGATCCATCCGTCTATTGCAAGTGCAAAAACCATTAAAGTAGCGCAACAGTTGCTTGCTGATGTGGTTGAAAAGCCCTACGGTACGGCACATAAACTTTATGACAAACATTTTCCAATTGCCGGTAAAACCGGAACGGCGCAAGTCAATTACCAATTGGGTAAAGAAAATGTCGATTATGTGTCTTCTTTTGTAGGGTATTTTCCGGCCGACCAGCCGCGCTATTCGTGCATTGTCGTGGTATATCGACCCGATAAAAATGACAAGATCTACGGTGCAGACGTTGCGGGGCCTGTATTTAAATCTATTGCCCAAAAAATATATGCCACCTCACCATTCGTTGACGAAATTCACTTAGAGACTCAACTCACGCAGTCTCCTCAACCACCTTCGTCAAAGCCGTTGGTGAGCGTTACGCCACTCGGAGCTTCTGAGATTACACAAGCTGATATCACGATGCAATGAAGACGCTAAAAGAGCTTTTATATAAGGTGGCAATAAACGCGGTGTCAGGAACCACTGAACGTCCAATCGCCCTAGTTACATCTGATTCTAGAAGTTGTGTGAAGGGGTCGTTATTTATAGCGATCCGCGGAGGTATTTCAGATGGACATCGCTTTATTGATGCCGCGATTGAACGGGGGGCTGTGGCTATTGTGTGTCAAGAGTTACCACCGCGTTTAAGTGAGAATGTCACTTATATTCACACCGAAAATAGCCGTGCTGCACTTTCTTTGGTCGCCTCAAATTGGTACGACCATCCTTCTGCCGCGGTGAAGGTGGTGGGTGTTACCGGAACCAATGGTAAAACTTCTGTAGCTACGCTGCTCTATGAAACCGTGCGTCATCTGGGCTACGATGCCGGATTAATCTCTACGATAAAAATTTGCTATGCTGATCGTGCGGTGAAGGCTACACATACTACCCCCGATCCTTTGGTCATTCAAGAGCATTTAGCTGCAATGCGCGATTTGGGTTGTACGTATTGTTTTATGGAGGTGAGTTCTCATGGCATTGATCAAGATCGACATAAGGGCATTGATTTTCTCGGAGCGGTGTTTACCAATCTTTCACATGATCACCTCGATTACCATCACACGTTCGCGGCCTATCGCGATGTAAAAAAGCGATTGTTCGATGAGCTTGATCCCCGTGCATTTGCCTTGGTGAATGCCGATGACAAGAACGCGAGTTATATGCTTCAAAATTCTAAAGCAACCAAGCATGACTACGGTCTCAAATCGGTGAGTGAGTTTAAGGCTCAAGTCATAGAGAACCAAGCGATCGGAATGTTATTGCGCATCGATCAGCGCGAATTGTACACTCCGCTGCACGGATCCTTTAATGCATCGAATTTACTGGCCGTATATGCCGTCTGCACCCTTCTAGGATTTGATAAGGAAGAGGTGACTGTGGCGATGAGTCAATTAAAGCCTGTAGAGGGGCGTTTCAATGTAGTACGAGGAGCAAATGGCGTATTTGCCATAGTCGACTTTGCACATACTCCAGACGCTTTGAGCAACGTGTATGAGGCGATTGCTCAATTGCGCACAAAAAATGAGCGTTTATTAACCGTTTTGGGTTGTGGCGGCAATCGTGATCGTGCCAAGCGGCCTGAAATGGGAAAGATCGCGACAGAACAAAGCGATGTAGTGATTTTTACTTCAGACAATCCCCGAGACGAGGATCCGCTGACGATTATTGACCACATGAACGCTGGGGTTTCAGTCGAATTGAAACGCAAGGTATTGATTCAGCCTGATCGCCTAGAAGCCTTGAAAATGGCTGTGACCATCGCGCAACCGAATGATGTGCTTCTAGTGGCCGGAAAAGGGCATGAGAAGTATCAAGAAATCGAGGGGCAGCGTTTTGAATTTGATGACCTGAAAATCGTAAAGAAACTCTTAAACGGCTAATTCTATGTTGTATCACCTCTTTGATTTTCTTGAGCGCAACTACCAGTTACCTGGGGCATCACTATTTCAATTCTTGTCTTTCAGGGCGGCGCTTGCGACATTGACAGGTCTCATTATTGGTGCCGTTTTTGGTAAATCGATCATCGCTTTATTGCGCAGAAAGCAAATTGGTGAACGCATTCGCGATTTAGGCTTAGAGGGTCAAGCGCAAAAGGCCGGAACACCCACTATGGGTGGGCTAATCATTATAGGCGCGACCCTGATTCCTGCTTTGCTTTTTACCAATTTGACCAATGTGTATATCCAACTACTAATACTCACCACCATTTGGATGGGGAGTATCGGGTTTATTGACGACTACATTAAGAAGTTTAGAAACGATAAAGAAGGTCTTAAGGGGATCTTTAAAATTGTTGGACAGGTCACCTTAGGAATTATAGTAGGGGCGGTGCTGTACTTTCATCCTCAGGTTACTTTAAGACAAGAGTCTGAGGGTGTGGCACTGCGAGAGAGTGTTGAGGTGAAATCGGTGAAGACCAATTTGCCTTTTTTTAAAAACAATGAATTGGATTATGCCGACCTACTGACCTTCTTTTCAGAAGACTGGGCGCCCTATGCTTGGGTGGTATTTATTTTAATGGTCATTTTTATTATCACCGCTGTCTCTAATGGTGCGAATCTTACCGATGGTATTGACGGTTTAGCCGCCGGTACCTCGGTGATCATTGTGCTTACGCTGTTGCTGATGGCTTGGGTTTCGGGTAACGTGTTATTCGCAGATTACCTCAACATATTTTATTTGCCTCGTGTGGGCGAGGTCGTGGTGTTCTCAGGGGCATTTATTGGCGGTCTCATAGGGTTTTTGTGGTACAACGCTTATCCGGCTCAGGTTTTTATGGGAGATACCGGAAGTTTGACCATCGGCGGATTGATTGCTGTGATTGCCTTGATTGTCCGTAAAGAATTACTCATCCCTGTATTGTGCGGGGTATTCTTGGCTGAATCGCTTTCGGTCATGGGTCAAGTGGGGTATTTCAAGTACACCAAGAAGAAGTTTGGTGAAGGAAAGCGAATATTTCTTATGGCTCCCTTACATCATCACTATCAGAAAATGGGATATCACGAAAGTAAGATTGTTACACGCTTTCTAATCGTAAGTATTCTACTTGCTGTTTTAAGTATCGTCACACTAAAAATTCGCTAATGAGTCAATCGCGTTACATCGTTGTTTTGGGTGCTCAAGAAAGTGGGGTGGGTGCGGCTATTCTAGCTAGGCAATTAGGTGATCGCGTCTTTGTAAGTGACAAGGGCGCAGTGCCAGCACATTATGAGGCATTGATGAAACATTACGCTATTGAATTTGAGTCTGGTAGACACAGTTGGGAGCGCATGAAAGACGCAGAGGTGGTAGTAAAAAGTCCGGGTATTCCGAATGATATTCCGATAATTCGGCAGTTTGAATCTTTAGGTACGCCGGTGGTGTCTGAGATTGAGTTTGCATTTAAACATACCCAAGCTGAAATCGTCGCCATCACGGGTACCAATGGAAAAACAACTACCGCGGCCCTCACCCATAAAATACTTGAAGATCATCAATTAGATGTCGCCCTCGGCGGAAACATAGGTGACAGTTTCGCACGGTTAGTGGCCGAAAAAGATCAAGCCTTGTATGTATTAGAGGTAAGTAGCTTTCAATTAGATCATATCAAAGACTTTAGGCCGCATATCGCCGTCATTACCAATATTACTCCTGATCATCTCGATCGCTACGGAAATGATTTCACGAATTACGTAGATGCCAAGTTTAGAATTTGCATGAACCAGACCGAGAAGGACTATTTCATTTACGATGCCGACTGTCCGGTAATTCAGCAACGGCTTCAAGACGCGATCCATGAGATTCGCGCAACCCAACTGCCTTTTAGTGTAAAGAAAAAACTCGCTCAAGGAGCGTATCTAGAAAACAATAAAATGATTATGAACGTGCAGAGCAAAACAGTTGAAATAGAAACCTCGTATGTGCCGATCGAAGGATTGCACAACTTAAAGAATGCTATGGCCGCTGGGATGATTGGTATGTTGAAATCGATTCACAAAGAAGCCATTAAGCAGAGTATAGAGGGATTTACGGGTATTGCACATCGCATGCAAGTCATCGAAGAGTTCTCGGGGGTGCGATTTATTAATGACTCTAAAGCCACAAATGTAAACGCCACATATTTTGCTTTGGAGTCGGTTAAACGTCCAGTGGTATGGATTGCTGGTGGGGTAGATAAGGGTAATGACTACAGTGCGCTCATGCCTCTTGTTCGTGAAAAAGTAAAGGCTATTATATGCTTAGGAACCGACAATTCAAAGCTCAAGGATGCTTTTTCACGGGTGGTTAGCGATATGGTTGAGGTAGGCACCATGAGTGACGCCGTGGCCCAGGCGATGCGCTACACCGAGCGCGGAGATACAGTATTACTCTCTCCGGCCTGCGCCAGCTTTGATTTGTTCAAAAACTACGAGCATCGAGGAGAAGAATTTATCAAGACGGTAAAAGCGATCGATTAGATGAAATTATTTAGGCTGCTTAAAGGAGATAAAACGCTATGGGCCATTACATTGCTATTAGCGCTATTTTCGTTTTTGCCGGTCTACAGCGCCGGAACCCAGATCAGTGTTGATGAGGGGCTTTCAGTGATTCGCACGCTTTTATTTAAGCATATGTTCTTATTGCTCGCCGGATTCTTTCTCATTTATCTCACACATAAAATAGCCATAGAGCGCATTGCCGTCTTGGGATGGTTATTTTTTGCTCCGGTGATTGCCTTATTGGCTTACACCTTGACTATGAGTAATGCTATTGGAGGCGTTAGTGCCAATCGCTGGGTGAGGGTTCCGCTCTTGAATATGAATTTTCAGCCTTCGACCTTGGCACAAGTAGTGCTCATGGTTTGTATTGCGAGTTATCTCGCTAAAAATAAGGCCAGAACCATACGATTTACTGAGAGCATTCTGCCGCTATGGATTCCAATAGGATTGACAGTGCTGCTCGTCTTCAGTCAGAATTTTTCGACGGCAGCGATAATAGGGCTTATGGCTTTTATTTTGTGCTTCATCGGGGGGTACCCCCTAAAATATCTGGCAGGAATTTCATTGGCACTAGTTGTATCTGGGGCGTTGTTTATGACCGTGCTGATGAAATCTCCTGAGTTGATTCCATCCGATCGGGCGGTGACCTGGAAGAATAGGGTAGAAACGTTTTTGAATCCAGAGACGGCTACGGCCGATAGCCGTCACCAGATCACCTTGGCCAAAATTGCAGTTGCAGAAGGCGGAGTTTTTGGAAAAGGTGCCGGAAAAAGCGTGATTAAAAATCGTATTTCGCAAGGCACTTCAGACTTTATTTATGCCATTATTGTAGAAGAGTATGGGCTCGTAGGCGGTTTGCTGCTATTGCTTTTGTATGTCGCTTTTTTAATTCGCATCGTCGTCATTGCCCATACCGCTGAGGCTGTTTTTGCCAAGTTGCTCATTATAGGCCTAGGTATCCCCATTGTTTTTCAGGCATTGCTCAATATGGCGGTAGTCGTCGAGTTGGTGCCGGTGACCGGACAACCCCTGCCGCTGATCAGCATGGGAGGGACCTCAATTTGGATGACATGTATTGCCATCGGTATCGTTCTGAGTGCCGCCCAGCACAAACCCAAAAAGGCTGTCGTTTCATGAGCTATTCATTCGTATTGTCTGGTGGCGGAACCGGAGGACATATTTATCCAGCAATTGCTATAGCTGATGCCTTGAAAATGGCCTTTCCGGATTGTAGCATACACTTTGTAGGAGCGAAGAATAAAATGGAGATGCTGAAGGTGCCCCAAGCGGGCTACCCCATTGAAGGACTGAACATTACCGGATTAGACCGAAAGCTCAGCTGGCGCAATATCTTGCTTCCTTTTCGATGGTGGTCGAGCACACAGCGTGCCCGTGAGATACTTCGGGCATTCAAGCCTGATTTGGTAATCGGTACCGGCGGGTACGCAAGCGCCCCTCTTTTGTACGTCGCTTCAAAGCAACATATTCCTTTTTTGTTACAAGAACAAAACGCTTATGCCGGATTAGTCAACAAGTGGCTTGCGCCCAAAGCCAAGATGGTCTGTGTAGCCTATGAGAACATGGAGCGGTACTTTAAAAAAACACGAGTTGAGCTTACCGGAAACCCGGTGCGTCCTTCGCTGCTCAACAATTCGATTCGTCGAGAAGAAGCCGCGGCCTATTTTAAACTAGATCCTAGGCGAAAGGTAGTGCTCTTAATTGGGGGCAGTTTGGGTTCGGCTCGCATGAATTCTTGGATGGCCGAGCACCTGGGTGTTCTTACTGAAAAAGGTTTTCAAGTCCTGTGGCAATGTGGTCCACGATATTTCGAAACCTATGAACTGTATGAGTCAGAGTCGGTTCGCGTAACCTCGTTTATAGAGCACATGGATCGCGCCTACGCTCTATGTGACGCCATTATCTCTCGATCAGGAGCGGGAGCGGTTTCAGAGCTTGCTATTCTTGGAAAGCCAACCTTGTTTATTCCTTCTCCGAATGTGGCAGAAGATCATCAAACACAGAATGCCCTAGCGCTTACGCAGCGTGACGCGGCGTTGTTGTTGAGAGAATCCGATATGCACACCGCTAGTGATGAGATATTACTGCGGCTGATTGAAGAGACCAATCAAACTACTGGAATGGGAGAGCGCATGCGTCAGCATGCGCGTCCAGAGGCGGCGCAAACCATTGTAGAACTCATCAAAGACCTTCTGAATGAGCGCTAAACAGATCTATTTCATCGGTATTGGCGGAATAGGGATGTCTGCCTTAGCACAACATGCGCAGCGGTTAGGTTATGAGGTGTTGGGTTATGATAGGTCGGCTAACGATCAGACCGAGCGGCTGGTACAGTCAGGCGCATCCATTACCTATGAGTACGATGAATTATCGCTCATTGAGCGATTGACCCCGGGATCTTGTGTGGTTCGAACAGCGGCCGTGCCATTGAATCATCTTCATTGTAAGCGTGCCTTAGAGTTGAATCATGTGGTGATGAAACGCGCTGATCTTTTATCTGAATTTTTAGAGGGAATGAAGCCGATCGCCGTTGCAGGTACTCATGGTAAAACGAGTACTTCGAGCTATATCGCGCATTTTCTGGATGCAGCTTCAACTCCTTTTACTGCATTTTTGGGTGGGGTGTCTTCAGCTTTTGGTTCAAATTATATCGATAAAGGAAGCACTTATGCTGTGGTAGAGGCCGATGAGTACGATCGTTCGTTTTTGAAACTTTCGCCTGAGATCTCGGTGATAACCAATATTGAGGTGGATCACCTAGACTGTTACAGTGACCTCGATGACCTAGAACAAGCTTTTGTTCAGTTTCAATCGCAGACGCATGCGCAGTGTATTGTTCATGAATCGCTTCCTAAGAGGTTTAAAGGGTTGAGATACGGCTTTTCTGATGGGGTCGACTTTAGAATCATTCCGAAAAGTGCAGATTACAGTCAGTATGACTTACTAACTCGGCTTGGTACCTATAGCATTCGTTCGAACCGCATTGGAAGGCATAACGCTTTAAATGCTGTTGCGGCTTTTGCCGCTGCAGCTCAATGTTGTGATCCATCGAGTTTGGTACCTGCTTTTGAATCGCTTCCGCAGATTCAGCGCAGGTTCAATGTTATCGTTGAAACAGAGCGTCAATTGTACATTGATGACTATGCCCATCACCCGAGTGAGCTTGAAGCTCTTCATGCCTTTGCCCGTGCGAAGGCGCCCGATAAAACACTCACCTTAGTCTTTCAGCCTCATTTGTACAGTAGAACGCTACAATTAAAAGCGGACTTTATTCGAGCACTAGCTTGTTTTGATCAATTGATTATTCTGCCTATTTACGCGGCAAGAGAGCAACCTGATACCGCTATAGATTCAAGGCATTTGGTTGAGGCGCTGTCTGGCCGAGCAGTGTATTGCGAAAATGATCGGCTGATTGAGGTGCTTCAAGGACTTTCTGAATTACAGGTGCTGATCACAGCGGGTGCAGGAGATATTTCGGCCTATGCAGAACCTATTAAACAGTGGATGACCGATGAAAGTGTTGTTTAGGTATGTCGTATTTCTTTTGGGGCTCTCTCTCAGTGTCTTATGTTATGTTATTGCTCAAACTAGCTTTAATAGAAGGCCCTATCAAGAGATTGTTGTCGCGGTCTATCCGGCCGAAACCCCTTTTATTTCTGTAGATACAGTTAATAAATTGTTGATACAAAAAATGAAATCTTCCACTGCTACCCTTAAAGATGGGATAGCTTTGAATGAGGTCGAAAATCAGCTGAAATCCCATAATATGGTGGCGAATGCTGAACTGTATACTACGATTTCTGGCAAGTTGATGGCTGAAATTTTTCAGCGGAAGCCAATTGCAAAAGTGGTGGGCCAAAAGTTGTTTTACATCGATTCTGATGCGAAAAAAATGCCTTTGTCGCCTTCGTATACTGCTTCAGTGCCTATCATAAGAGGTGAGCCGAACGAAAGGGATTTTGAAAGGTTAAGAGATGCGATTGAGGTGTTGCAAACCCATCCGATCTACGGTGACGATGTGGTAGGCTTAGTGCAGATAAGCGATTCGTGGTATGAATTGATTTTAGAGTCACAGCCATTGGAAATTGAGCTTGGCGACCTCAGACGATTGCACGCAAAGATGAATAATTATGCCGCGTTTATGATAAAAGCGCAAAAAGACAACTTACTAGAACGCTACCGCAAGATCAGTCTGGCGTTCGATGGCCAAGTGGTGTGTACAAAAATTTAAGTGCTATGCAAGAAGTAACAACTTATTCAGTTGGGCTAGACATTGGAACAACCAAAATTGTGGCGATCATCGGCCGTCTTAACGATTACGGAAAGGTCGAGGTGTTAGGCATGGGCAAGTCGAAGAGCTTAGGGGTGCATCGCGGTGTGGTAAACAACATTACTCAAACGGTACAGTCTATTCAGCGTGCTGTAGAAGAAGCGGAGGGAATTTCTGGTTTAAAGATTGCCTCAGTGGTTGCAGGTATTGCGGGTCAGCACATTCGATCGCTGCAACACTCAGACTATATTACCCGCGAAAATGCAGAAGAGGTGATCAATGAGTCAGACCTGAAGCGACTTCAGCTTCAAGTCAAAAAATTACAGATGCTTCCCGGGGAAGAAATCGTTCATGTGCTTCCACAAGAGTACAAGGTAGATACCCAAACTGAAATTAAAGAGCCCATTGGGATGTACGGTAACCGCCTTGAAGCCAACTTTCATGTGGTAGTAGGTCAGGTGGCCTCTATCCGAAATATTCATCGCTGCATTGTAAGCGCCAATATCGGCGTTGATGATGTGTGTTTAGAACCCATTGCTTCGGCCAAGGCGGTGTTAAGTCAAGAAGAGAAAGAGGCGGGTGTCGCCCTAATCGATATCGGAGGAGGAACGACAGACTTAGCCATATTCAAGGATGGAATCATTAGGCATACCTCAGTGATTCCTTTCGGCGGAAACATCATCACTGAAGACGTAAAAGAAGGTTGTTCAATTATTGAGAAGCAGGCCGAATTGCTCAAGGTGAAGTTTGGATCTGCCTGGCCCGGCGAAAATAAAGAAAATGAGGTGGTGTCGATCCCTGGGCTTCGTGGCAGAGAACCTAAAGAGGTGACGCTTAAAACACTCTCAAAAATCATTCACGCTCGTGTCGTAGAAATCATCGAGGCGGTATTTGCTGAGATAAAGCGCTATGGTCAAGACGAACAGAAGAAGAAACTGATTGCCGGAATCGTGATCACCGGGGGCGGAAGCCAGTTGAAGCACCTCAAGCAAGTCGTTGAATATATCACAGGTATGGATACGCGTATTGGGTATCCCAACGAGCATTTAGCCGGAAATTCTAATGATGAAATTGCAAGTCCATTGTATGCCACGGCAGTAGGGCTGCTCATGGAGGCGATTGAAATTCAACAGATGAAAGATAAAGAGCGGCCACCTGTGGTTCAACCTGAAACCACCGAAGCCCTTCCAGAGCCCCCTGCGACTAAAAAGAGCTTTGGAGGACTTTTCGGAAAGACCATGAATCAAATTAAAAATGTCATAGACGACCTTTCAGAATAAAATAAACATAACGTCCCTATTATGAGTAACGAATTCGAATCCATCACATTTGATCTTCCTAAACACAAGAGTAACGTCATTAAGGTTATCGGTATAGGCGGAGGCGGCGGAAACGCCATCAATCACATGTACCGTGAGGGGATCAATGGTGTTGATTTTGTAATCTGCAATACAGATCGCCAAGCCCTTGAAAACAGCCCGGTACCCAATAAGGTGCAGTTGGGCGTTTCTCTCACAGAAGGTCTTGGTGCTGGGGCAAATCCCGAAATTGGTGAACAGGCGGCGCTAGAATCTTTGGATGAGATCAAAGGACTATTAGAGACCAATACCAAAATGGTATTTATTACCGCGGGCATGGGTGGTGGCACTGGTACAGGTGCGGCGCCTGTGATTGCCGGATTATCAAAAGACCTCGGAATTCTTACGGTGGGGATTGTAACCATTCCGTTTAAATTTGAAGGAAACACGCGACAGGCTCAAGCGCAAAAGGGGATTGATCGTTTACGCGCCTGTGTGGATTCACTGATTGTAATCAACAATAACAAACTAAGAGAGATTTATGGCAACCTAGGCTTTAAATCTGGTTTTGGAAAGGCCGATGAAGTACTTGCTACGGCCGCAAAGGGAATTGCTGAGGTCATCACCCATCATTACCTGCAAAATATCGATTTAAGAGATGCAAAAACGGTCCTCTCAAATAGCGGAACAGCCATCATGGGTGCGGCCAAAGAGTCAGGAGAAAACAGGGCCTACAAGGCGATTTCAAACGCATTAGACAGTCCATTACTCAATGACAACAAGATCAAGGGGGCTAAAAATGTGCTATTATTGATCGTCTCAGGTACAGAAGAAATTACCCTGGATGAGATCGGAGAAATCAATGATTTCATTCAACAAGAAGCCGGATACAATGCCGACATCATCATGGGAGTCGGAGAAGACCCGAGTTTGGGTGCCGATATCTCAGTAACAGTGATCGCTACTGGATTTAATCTTGATCAGCAAGAGTACATAGTAAGTCATGAATCTCAGCGAATTATTCACACCTTAGAGGGTGAATCTGAGCCCGTCATGACCACCCTAGGGTTTGATACGAATGAAGAAATCCGTTCGATAGAGGTCAAAGAAGAGGCGGTGACCGGATACATTGAGTCCCTTACTCAAGAGAGTGAAGTTGTCGAAGCGGCCCCACAAGAAGAGGCAGAGACGCGTATTGTTCATACGCTAGATTTCGACTTCGAAGAGGTGCAAGCTATTGAGCCAACCTTTGATTTTGAGCATGATGAGCCTGCTGATGTTGCTGCTCATGAGGATGCCGCTGCCGCTGCTGCTGCTGCTGAGCGCGATTTAAGAGACCTTGATGTGCATTTTGAAACCGTCGAGGTACGCGAAGAATACCTTGAGCTGGATGAAGATTTTACGATTATAGATACCACTGAACTGCTTAAAAATATTGAGGTTGTGGCTGAAGAGGTCCTTGCCGACCCATTTGCTGACCTTGCGTTTGAATTGCCTTTAGTGGTGAATAATGACATGAATGATGCTGAAGAGCAGGCTCGTACTATTGTGTTTGATTTGAACGACGACCTACAGCCATCTTCAAACCCATCGCTTTCAAGCGAAGCACCTCCATCTGCTCCTAAGATTAAAACCATTAGCGCCTATGAGCTAGATTTTGATGACGATTTCGAGCAAGAGATGACGCTAAAAACAAAAGAGGTTGTTGAGGTAGCACCTCGCACTGAGTCGCCACAGCTAGACCCATTGGCATCATCCACTGGTTCTGAAACGGTAATGGCAAATAGCCCTTATGAGATGAGCCTCAGTGAGACCCAAGAAATTTTAGCAGCCCGTAAAGAGCAACGCATAAAGGTGTTTAAAGAGTTTAATCACCAATTCAATGCTAAGGCGGCGAAAATCGAAGATTTTGAGAATGTTCCGGCCTATAAGCGCGCAGGTGTTTCTTTTGATGAAATTCCTTCGGATGCGAAGGTATCTCGCACTACCCTGAGTGATGATAGCAGCGGCAATCCTCAGATACGATCAAACAACTCGTTTTTGCACGACAACGTCGATTAAAAGTCAAAGACTAGTCCGATACTTGGAATGAACTGTCCTGCTGTTTGAGCGATAGGGCTTAGTGAAAGAGGTTGAAGAAGGGCTCCGCTTTCATCGCGCGCTAGACCAAACTCTGGAGGAGTAGGCAGCTGACTTGACAGCAGATTTTGGATTTCAAAGAATAGATTGAAACTGCTTGATTTAAAGTTCCATTTTTTATCGATACGGACGTCTAATTGATTGAATATATTGAGTTCGTTACCGTCTGATCCGAGCTGTTGGTAGTCAAGCACAATTTCGGGATAGCGCTCAAGAGTCGCTTCTTGATTTACCGGCGCAAATGGGGTGCGACCACTTAGTCTAAAGCGTGAACTGATCTCCCAATTTCGATTTAGTTTGTAACCTCCTGTAAAAGAGCTGAGGTGACGACTGTCCCAAACCGAACGTAGGTAAGTTGTATTATTCAACCCTGAGAATTGGCTGTAAAAAAAGGTGTAAGAAAAAATGCCATAGAAGCGATTGGTCAGTTTTTGTTGATACAAGAGCTCTAGACCATAAGACCTCCCCTTACCGCTGCTCGTAATTGGCTCATTGCCCAAGACCTCAAATCCGGCACCTTTATTGGCTAATGATACTTGGTCGATCACTGAAACCGGATAATTTGAATACTGCTTTAAAAAGGCTTCGACCGAAAAAAGTGTTGAGGGTGTTTGATAGTACTGAAGCCCGACCACATAGTGATTCGACTGCGTATAAGGATTTTCAGCATTAATAAACCGTTGGTCTAGTTGAAATCCAAGTGCAGTGTAGGGTAAGATCTTGAAATAACGTCCAACACTACTGCTTAGTTTTAACCGAGGGCTTAACGCATAGCTCAAAGAGGCTCTCGGAGAAAATTGCTGAAGTAAACCATTTTTCGTGAAGCTATCTGCGTCAAGACGAAAACCTGCAGAGAGTTCTATTCGTTCATTAAAAGTAGCTGAGAAATTGGTGAAGGCCCCGTATTTTAAGAAGTCAATGGCAGTCAAGTAGGTGGTACCAATGGCAGCGATCTCGGTGCTGTTGGTGTAATAAGAATGCTGCAAGTTCACCCCACTAAACCACTTCAGGTCTCCAATGAATTGGGTGTGATGTGCTCTTAACTTGGTTTCCGCTTCCAAGGCGTCATTTAAAAAAAGCACGCCTTCTTGATTTTCAGGATCGCTGTACCGGGTGAATCGGTTATTTAATCGGTTATGGCTTAAAGTGAGCTGAAACACGCCGGGGTTCTCTTTAAAGAGGTGCTTCCAGCTGAGTCCAAAAACATGAGAGTTTTGATCGATGAATGGAGCTTGTTCGAGTTGCGCTTGACGTTCAGCGTCAAACACCTGCGGAGGTGCAACAGAGAAGTCGTCTATCGCACCAATTCCGATCAGCGCAAGCGTATTGCGTTCGTCGATCTTATGATCGATTTTGTATTGATAATCCCAGTAGTTCGGCCTAAAGGGAAGGCCAATGAGCTCAAACAAAAATTGAAGGTAGCTTCTTCGCACTGATCCAATGAATGTAGTTTCACGCTTTTCGCCAATTTGTATCGGTCCGTCAAAGGTGAGTGCTGTTTCGCTGGCGCTCACACGAATATTCCGATTCCATTCGCTGCGGCTGCCCTTGCGTTGATTGAATTGTAACACCCCTGAGAGCGGGTTATCGTATTGGGCACCAAAACCAGATGCCGACAAGGTGACGCTTTCGATGAAAGAAACATTGATCATTCCTACAGGTCCTCCGGCACTTCCCTGAGTGCTGAAGTGATTGATATTCGGAATTTCAACACCATCGAGGTAATAAACGCTTTCGTTGGGTGCTCCTCCGCGAATGATCAGGTCGTTTCGGAATCCTCCGACCGAAGGTGAAACCCCCGGAAGGGTTTGAGCTACTTGAACCACATCGTTGTTTCCTCCGGGGTAGGTGGCCAATTCAACCGCCGAAAGTGTTTGGGTAGAAAGCGGGGTTTCTCTCGGTCGCGAAATGGTGCTTTGCAGATCGAGCACAACCCCTTCGAGTGCCTCAACTTTTTCTACTAAGGTAAAATTGTAGTTCTGTGTTCCCTTAGATTTAACAAGCACATTAAACAGGGTCTGAGATTGGTAACCCAGCGATGAGGCCGTTAGATTATACGATCCGGGGTTAAGTGGTTCGATGATGTAGTAGCCGTCGAGGTCGGTTTGTGCCCCCAATTGAAGTTGTTCAATGAAAACTGAAACTCCGCTGATCGGATAGCCTAATTCGTCGACCACCCTTCCTTTGAGTGAGCCTGTATTTTGGGCAGCGACCCCTAAGGTACCCATTAAAAGGATGATGAAATGTAGAGAGAGGAGGCGGAATAGTGATTTCATAGCAATCACAAAGATAGTCAACCTTACGATCGGATGAGTCCGTCGCCTTCGGCGTCGGCCTGATCCTCTGGCGCTCCGTAGTCTAAATCAAAAAAATGCGACTGCTAACGCAGCCACAGTTTTTTATGCGCCCTGCCCGCTCACAAGCAAGCTTGCGCCGGTCATTGCGCATAAAAAACGGGCACCCGTAGGTGCCCGCATTTTTTTGATCCTTAAGTGACCGCGGGAGGATTCGAACCCCCAACCCTCAGAGCCGAAATCTGATATTCTATCCAGTTGAACTCAGTATTTAAAGGACTTGGCACGCTAACTTAAAATTATGTGTCAATTATGAGTCAAAACGAGTCTTTTACTTATCCTAAAATCCTTCAAAGAGTAGATGGTAAACTTGAACTAATTATCTATTACAAAGGCAAAAGAATGCGTCTACAAAATGGTCAGACATTTGAGATAAACATAAAACCAAACTCTTTCCCAGAAGGAGAGCGGCTGGTTCAATGTAATATTCTCGCTGCTCAAATCTATTCTAAGTTAATGTCAGGCTATGACCCCTACAATAAGGCAAGAGTTAATGGAATAAATATCCTCAATGATTGTCAAATAATTGAAAAGGTCATCCAAATAAAAGGAACTAAAGGTTTATCTGCGCATTATATAACTCAATTGAACTATACGTTTAGGATGCTTAAGAGATATTTAAATGGTCCTGAAATAACTCCTTTAGCTATTGGTAAGCTATTGGGCAATTATGATTGCCCTACATCGCACAATAATATAAGACGCAATCTTATCGTTCTATTTAATGGAGCAAGAGAGTTAGGATGGGAGAAGTACCCTATGAGAGGTGTCAGAAGCATGAAGGTAAAGGCAAGACTAAACAAGCCGCTGTTGAACGTTTCTGCTATTTTAAAAGAGATAAGTCAATATAATGAGAACCTTTATCTCTGTTCCCTTTTAACTTATGGATGCCTCTTAAGACCTCATAGGGAGGTCAGAGAGCTTAAATGGGGCGATTTCACAAACGATTTAAGTTACATCCGATTGTCTGGTGATAGAAACAAGTCAGGACGCAATAGAATCGTTCCAGTACCCTACTATGTTAAAGAAGTTTTGAAAAAAACTGAAGACCATTTAAACATATTCTCAGGTAAAGAGGAGCCGTTTGACCCTGACTACTTTAAAGGGCTTTGGAGCCGCTTTAAAAAGCGTTCTAAGCTATTAGAAGAGAATCAAACACTCTACTCCTTCAGGCACACAGGAGCAATTGATGTATACAAGAGAACAGGCTCCATAGAGAAGCTAAAAGCTGCTATGGGGCATTCTAATATAATGGTCTCCCTAACTTATTTGAGGGGCTTAGATGTGGCTGAGTTGAAGGAGGAGGATATGCCTATGATTTAGATGAGAGACATTACTTGCTTATTTCAAGTATATTTAAATATGAGAAAATATCTAATTAAATATTTACTTGAGTCTATTGTAATCATCACTGGTATAAGTGTTTCATTTTGGATAAATCAGGTTTCTATAGATAATGATATAAAAAATGAAAGATTAAGGGTTTTAAATAGTTTATTTCTTGAAGTCCAAGAGATAGAAAATTATTCTAATGAAAGACTGAAGATTTGGAATCAAGACATTGAGATTTACTCCAATCTTTTAAAGGAGGATTTAGATACAGATGAAATAGAAAGTATTGCGATAAGTAAAAGTAGGGTAGAATATAATTTGATTTATTATCGGGATTTTTCCCCTCCTATGAATAGATATGAATCTATGGTAAATACAGGAGATTTGAAGTATATTAATTCACAGGAAATATCGGATTTACTCACCCGTTTACATAATCAAGATTTTGGTTTAGTTAAGTCAACGGTAGAGTATGAAAAGTCGTTAAAAATTAACTTAATCAACTTAATAACCTCTAATTATCCAAGAATTATTTTAAGTGGAGAAAATAACCAAGTCACCCTAACAAAATATCTTGAAGAGTTACATAAGGTATTTCAAACGGATAAAAGCGTACAAACCGAGCTTTTGGTTCAGATGAGGTATTACAATACCCGCATTGCTGCGCTGAAGTATTATTTAATTACATTAAATGATTTAAAAAATATCTTAGAGGATAAGATGAGAACTAATTAATGGGTTGATATTCGTCCACAGTCACTTGTCCTTTACCATTTTGTAGTTGGTCTAATAAGGATTGCATATTGAAAAAGTCTTGTTCTCTGGCAATCCTCCCATCTCTCATAGTAACT
>JBJOGS010000096.1:0-10935 GCA_046048095.1 Bacteroidota bacterium | reverse complement strand
ATTTCCGGTAAAAAAAAGATCCGCCAAACCATCACCATTAAAGTCTGCTGCAGCAACACCTCCACCATTAAAGATGTACTCTTCTGTGAGGATATTGAAGGTATCTGTTTCGGTAATAATGTTGTTAAAATCGATACCTGTATAATCCGATGAAAGTGCCTTGAACAATGAAGGCTCATCAGAACAGGATACAACGAGCGAAAGACTAGCAATAAAGGAAAAAAAAGAGGTGAATTTAAATTTTAGCATATCTGCAGGATAGGTAGGTTTAAAAATAAAAAAAGCCACGGATAACCGTGGCTTTTCTAGTGTAGAATAACTTAACTACTAGTAGTTAGGATCCTGTTTAAGTGTTGCAGCACCATCTACGAACGATCTGTTGATCGCTTCATCAGGAATTGGATAGTACTCATTTTTAGGCGAAGTAAAACGCTTTCCTTGAAGATAGATTCTATACTGGCTTTCTCTACTTAGGTAATCGTTAAGAACTTCGTCTTGAATACCCCAACGCTGAAGATCGAAGAAACGGTGACCTTCCATTGCTGTCTCTAGACGTGATTCATAACGAACTGCGGTTCTCGCTGCAGCAGCATTTGTCCAAGCCTCAGTATAAGGCTTCACGTTGTAGTTAGCAGCTGGCTCATCAAGGGCAGTAAACTCAGTGCGTGTAGCACCTTGAACTGCTTTCTTAACAAAACCGGCAGGATTAGCTGCACGCTCACGTAATTTATTGATCTGCTTACGCGCTTCTTCTAGGTTACCAGTTTCAACTAAAGCCTCAGCATACCAAAGGATAACGTGACCTAAGCGCATAATGCGATAGTTATTAGCTGTTAGGTTACCCCATCCAGCAACACCGAAACCTTCTGGCTCTGATACGTGCTTCTTAGAGAAATAAGGACCAGCATAAGTCAAATCACGAATGTAATCCACCTGCATGATATGATGCCCTTTGTAAAGGATACCTGGACGTCCTACAGTGTGATCTAAACGTGGATCTACAGAAGGATCTCCAATAGGCTGACCGATATTCGCACCTGTTGGATTAGTAATGTGATTTGTCTTCCAAGAACCATCCAACAATGGAAGTCCATTCGAATCAGTCTGGAAGAAATCTACCAAGTCTTGTGGCGCTTGATAGAAACCACAGCATCCCCATGGAGCGATATATGGGTGTGCAAGACCAATACCACGGTTGGTATTCGAATCATCTGAACTAGAAGCTGAGAACTGAATTTCAAAGATTGACTCTGAATTGTTACGAGTTGCTACTTTGAAGTTGTCCTCATAGTTTTCTGTTAAGGTAAATCCTCCGTTATCTACGATATCCTTAAGGATAGGTAGTGCACCAGCATAATCACCTTTGTAAATCATTGCCTTAGCTTGGAAAGCCTTAGCAGCCCATTTTGTAGCACGACCTACTTGTGACTGCGTAGCAGGAAGTCCTGCAGCGGCAGCAGCAAAATCAGCGATAATTTTATCCCAAATCTGACCACCATTAGGCACTTTAGTGCTTTCGGTATCGTTAGGATCAAATTGTGTTTCATCTATGTAAGCAGGCTCTCTAAAGTGCTTTTGACCTTCGAAAGCAGCAAAACCACGAATGAATTTCGCTTCAGCAGCGATTTCAGAAGCACGAGTAGCTGAGATACCTTCTACATTCTCAAGTGAAACTAAGATGTCATTGGCACGAGCCATACCCCAATACACAGATCTCCATTTGTCACGAAGGTGAACATTAAAGGTGGTGAAGTCATATGCCTCGATAAACGAGTGCTCTGGCTGGTCACCGGCATCAGTCCCTTTAAGAGCATTATCAGAGGCGATACCTCCAAAAATCCAGTTATGTACGTCATAGTACCAAGTACCACCACCGTTCATTCCAGAACCAGATAATGATCGGTAGGCTGCAACCAGCTTACCTTCAATACCTTCCGGATTATTAAGTGCGGCAGAGGTGATCTGACCTTTAGGCTCTTTCAATAAGAACTCGTCAGAACAAGCAACAGAAAGAAGCGAAACCCCCGCAATTGCCGTTAAGTAATTAATTAATTTTTTCATTTGATAATAGCTTTTTATGTAAAATTAATATAGGTTAAGGTTTAATCCAAGTATAACTGACTTAGAAACTGGCATATAACCACCATCATAACCTAAGGTAGTATCTGCCCCAGTCTGAATTTCAGGATTCAATCCAGAATAGTCAGTAATGGTTAGCAAATTCTGACCTTGAAGGTAAATCTGACCTCCTGTGATTCCTAATGCATTCTTAATTGCATCACCAAAATCATAGGTCAATTGTACATTTCTCAATCTGAAATAAGATCCATCTTCAATTAGATACGAGGAAGGTCTTGAACTCACCTGATCGTTCGCATCCATAATTGGAGAAGTAGCGTTCGGATTAGCTGCAGTCCACTGTGCTCTTGGAGCTGATGGATTGCTTGGCTGCCATGCATCGTATAATGCACGAGTTGAACGGTTACCTTGGAAGGTGTTAAAGTCAGCGAAGTAACGTACATAGTTAAAAATATCGTTACCTACAGAACCATTACCAAATACATTTAAACTAAGGTTTTTATAGCTCAAGTTCAAGTTGATACCGTAAACAAAATCAGGGTGTGGGTTACCAATCTGAGTACGGTCAGCATCACTAATTTGACCATCTCCGTTAGTATCAGCAAATTTAAACTTCCCAGGAGCATTATATCCAGGATACTTTGCCCAAGCGTCAGCCTCGGCTTGCGACTGGAAAATACCCTCTACTTGGAATCCGTAGAACATAGAAATCGGTGAACCTACCTCAGTAATAGTTAAAGAAGGTACACGACGAGATTGTCCGAAAATTGGGGTTCCACCGTCATCTAATTTTTTGATCTCGTTTCTATAGGTAGAGAAGTTACCTCCGATAGAGTATCCGAAATCACCTACTTGATCTGACCAGTTTAAGTTGATATCCATACCCTCGTTGTACATCTCACCGATGTTAACAGCAGGAGCACCCGCATCACCAGCAGAATAAGGGATTGGTACATTCAATAAAAGATCAGAAGTAGTTCTGTTCCATAAATCAAACTCGAAGCTCAATCTAGAATCGAACATATAAGAATCAAATCCAATGTTGTTCGAAGTCGTAGTCTCCCAACGTGCGTTAGGGTTACCTAGCTGTGAAGCCGCAAAACCAGGAGTGTTTGCTCCACTGCTACCATCGATAGGGTAAGAAGCTTGGAAGGCTCCTGCAGTAAACTGCGTATACGCGTTGTAATCTCCAATCTCTTGGTTACCCGTTTGACCCCATCCGTAACGAAGTTTGAAATCGTCAATGAATGAAGCTCCTTGCATAAAGCTCTCATCAGAAAGCCTCCATCCTAAAGAGAATGCCGGGAAGAATGCACTGTTAGAAGCGCTGTTGAAACGAGACGAGGCATCGTTACGAACAATCACCTGAGCAAGATACTTGTCTTCGTAACCGTAGTTCACTTTCGCGAATTGTGACCAAAGAGAGAAATCTCTCTGAGTGAACCCATAGTTCGATGAAGTACCAACGTTACCAGCACTTAGGTAGCTGATAATATCAGTAGTTTGGAAAGGAAAACGCTGTCTACCAGCTCCGAACTCTTGTCCGAATCCTTCGATCGCTTCAACCCCAACGTAAGCATCCACATTATGAACGTCGTTGAAGGTTTCGCTGTAAGAAACCGTATTGGTGAATGTCCACTGGTATCCTTCTTGGAATAATGAAGTAGAACCGTTGATGAAGTTACCCTCTACGTATTCTGGCTGTGGACGTCCAATATAAAGACCTCTTCTTGCGAACATATCAATACCAAAGCTTGACTGAACATCTAAAAGATCAAAAAGTTTCGCTTTTACGTAAGCATTACCAAATAAACGGATACGCTTACTTCTGTTGTCTTGATTTCTGTGAAGAGATGCATAAGGGTTGTAGTTGTTACCTAGGTTCAAACCACGAGAACCCGCAAAATTACCAGCAATATCGTAGACAGGAAGAAGCGGGTGGTGCTTATAAGCTCCAGAAACCGCATTTTGCTCGCCATCATTTGAGAAACCACCTTTTCTGTTATCTAGTGAAACAGTGAAGTTTTCTCCGATCTCAAGTTTTCCACCGAAAGTCTTGGTAGAAGAGTTCAAACGGATAGAAACACGCTCATATCCAACAAATGGCATGATAGCGTCTTGCGAGAAGTAGTTCAAGGTAAAAGCGTACTGAGAATTCTCGGTTGCACCGCTTGCTTGAACTTGATGATTCATAATAGGAGAGTCATTTACTGTTACCTCATCCCACCAGTTAGTATCTGCAGAACGAGTGATAGCGTAGATATTGCTTGGAGTCAATGAATAAAGAGACTCATCGGCTGATGCAGCCCCTGAAGGGAATACATAGTTAGGAATAGAAACCGATGGGCTCTCTGGAGATCCGCCAAAGGTGTACTGACCGTGAGAAGGAGTCTTACCTGCATAATAATCTGCTAGGTACAGGTACTTACCTAACTCTGCAGCGTTAAGTGCCTCAACATCTTTAGCCGCATTTTGAATACCGTAGTAACCATTATAAGTAATCCTTGGAGAACCGGCCTTACCTCTCTTAGTAGTGATGATGATTACCCCGTTCGCAGCACGAGATCCATAGATCGAAGCAGCAGAGGCATCTTTCAACACTTGAAGTGTCTCGATATCGTTAGGGTTCAAGTTACCTTGTGATTGCGAAGGCACTCCGTCGATTACGTAAAGTGGGTTGTTGTTTCCGATGGTACCGAAACCACGAATACGAACAGTAGCCTCTCCACCAGGAGTCGCATCATTGATAATAGTTACCCCAGCAGCACGACCTTGAAGTTGTTGCGAGAATGTTGTAGCCGGAACCGCAAGAAGCTCTTCAGCATCAACAGTGGTTACCGCACCGGTAATCTCTCTTTTAGACTGCGTACCGTAACCTGTTACGATAACCTCATCAAGCGCTTGAGCGTCTTCTTGAAGTACCACATCGATCACAGAGTTGCTGCCTACAGTCACTTCAGTGGCTGTAAATCCGATGTAACTAATCACAAGAACGGCACCTGGCTGTACGTTGAGGGCATAGTTTCCATCGAAATCAGTTTGAACCCCATTTGTGGTTCCTTTTTCAACGACATTGGCGCCAGGAAGTGGCACTCCATTAGAATCAGTTACTGTACCTGTTACAGTAGTCTGATCCATGAAGCTCATGGCCTCCATCGATGGGGCCGACGCAAAAGCAAAAGACAGTTGCGTTCCTAGACCCAACAAAAGCGTAAAGCATACCGACTGAAATGCCGAGCGCAATTGCTTTCGCGTTTTCAAATTCAAATCGTGTTTAAGATTCATAATTTTTGAGTTAATAGTTTAGTTGTTCGTTTAAAAATCACACGCAAATAGCCCAATGGACGAATCCATTTAGACAGAATACACATGAATTTAACGTAATATTAATAAAAAACAATAAGTTCCAAAGGGCATGAAGAAATTTTTTTTCCCGATTTCACAAAATCCGACCCTTCTGTTTAAAGATGTAGTAATTTGAGTAAACAATTTCTTCTGATACCCAAATATATTAACGATTGACCTGAACGGCAGCTGATAGCAACTCGAGTTAACGCAACGATAAGAGAAGATCAAAACCGCAGCAATGCATAGCCCCGCAATTGGTATTCAGTAAGCGTGGTGAGCGCCGAAGTGGCCACTTCGATACCTTCAACCAAGTGGGCCGGATCTATTTCACGTTTCACCAGCGACTGTCCGCAAACTACAATTTTGACCCCTGCATCGAGCAATTCTTTAAACAAGGGTGTGTGCGGATTGTCTACCCCATAGCGTTCTTTGTGATACGTATCGGCTAAGGCAGTGAATATGGCGGCATTGTGAATGGCCAGCACAACATGCATGCGCTCAAGAGGAATCTTCGCCATGGCATGAAGATTTATCATGCGGGCCACATTGTTCATCGCAAAAGAAATCTCTGATCGATCTTCTGGGCCAGTCATTACATCAACGATGATCTTATATTCAAGATTGGGATCGGGGGTAAACGAAGCAAAAGGCACCGTTGAAACCGCTCCGGCAGATTGAATGACCGGATTCACTGATTCTTGTGCCGCAACGGTGGCCACACTTAGCAACAAAAAGATAAAAAGAGCCTTTTTCATTTTAAGGGACTATGATTTTAAAGATGGCTTAATTAATGGCTATCTACACCAAAAGTAATACAATGGTCAGAACGGCCCCGGCGAAAGCAAAATACAATCCCTTTTTATAAACAGGGGCGCCCGTGTTGAACATAAAGAAAGCTGAAATAGAGAAAAACATCAGCGAGATCCCAAAAAATATAGCCAACCAAAATAACGGATTGGTAGTGTTCATCAAATGCAGCTTATTCATCTTTGCCAACACCGCCGGATAGGCCTTGTTAATGTAATTCACTCTGCCCGACTCAATATCGTAAGTACCGTCACTATTGAAGTAGATCACGCCGTCTTCAGTCTTATTTATGGTGAGTCTCATGTTCAGTGCGCCTGAAAGTTCATCTTCGGCGAGCCCCGCCTCAATAGTCTTTTCAACTAGAGTTTTTGTCTTAAACGCATCGGTATTTCGAAACGTCAATACGATTCCACTGAAGGCATAAACCGCCATGATGCCAGCTAAAAAAAAGCCGAGATAACGATGGAACTCTCTAAATTTTTCTTGAGATTTTCTACTCATTTGTTGTTTATTTAAATTGGTTCTAAATTAGAAAATTGAATTGGTTTGATCGCTATTTGAGTTCAAAAAGTAGGCCATTTTTATAGAATTTGCTAAGTTGCTGATAATTAAGCGCATTAATCGAAGATGTTGGCATCCAAATCTTTCTATCTAACACTAATCATTGTCTTTGGGGTAATCGCCATTTCGCTGCAACAGCTAGAGTTGATTCTTCTTTATGGCATTGCAAAGGCCCTCACCACGATTAGTGTAATTGTGCTTGCGGCAGGCAGCCGCAGCATGTCACGTTTAAGTGCTCAAATGGTTACTGCGATAGTCTTTTGTTTATTAGGGGATATCGCTCTGATTTGGGATCACCTATTTCTGCTCGGGCTAGGATTCTTTTTGGTTGCTCAACTATTGTTCATACGCGCATTGACTAGTCGTTTCGGGTTTAAGCTTAGCCCGATTGCCGTGATGATCGCCCTGGGCCTAGTCATTTTCATAGTGAGTTACTTATGGAGCGGGTTAAGCATTGCGCTTAAGATCGCCATTCCAATTTACGCTTCAGTCATCGGAGTGATGGGAGCACTGGCCCTAAGCATAGGTTTTCGAAGACGCACTGCCATCCGTACCCAAATTGCGCTAGCAGGGGTGCTATTCATTATTTCAGATGCCCTTCTTGCGATCAACGGCTTCAAGACCCCATTTGCCTATTCAGGTCTCTTTATCCTGTCCACTTATTGGGCGGCAATCACATTGTTCGCCAATGCAGGAAGAGAATTTTAATCGATTCTGCTCGCTATGAGGCATTTACATTTTTTTATTTCAACAAAAAGACGTTAATTGGCACTCTTTATGTTATTTAAGTCTTGTGATTCTAACGAAAAAAAGAATTAAAGTAGCTCAACTGATTGAACAGCAAACGCTTGCTGTGCACTCTCTTTTTTACCAGGGCAAGCGCTATTCTAAAGAGGAATTAGAGGCCATTCTAACCGCCTATTACAAGCGCAAAAACAAAACCAGAGCGAGCGCTTAAGGTTTTTAATGAAGCGGGCGCTTCTTGATCATTCCGCCCTTGGTATCTCGAATTGGATATTGAATCACAAAAGCTTCAGGGTCTATTTTGTTGACTTCTAAAACAAGCCTACTTACCTCAAGACGAGTCACCACACAAAACAATATATCGCGATCTGGAAGGGCTTGACCTTTCTTGCCGTATCCGCCATCGGAGCGAAACGAGGTCACTCCGCGACCCATCTCGTGCATGATTTGGTTCTTTATCTGCACAGACTCGGGTGAGACAATCATTACACCGATATATTCTTCAATTCCGTTGATGATAAAGTCTACCGTCTTCGAAGCAACGATGTAGGTAAGAATCGAATACATGGCGATTTCGAGGCTAAGAACGGCGGCACTCACCGAGAAAAGTACCACGTTAAAAATAGCAATGAGATCACCAACGGTAAAACTAGTTCTGCGACTGATCGAGAGAGCGAGAACCTCGGTACCGTCAATTACAGCACCGCCACGAATAGCTAAGCCGATACCCATACCCAAAAAGAATCCCCCGAATACCGCAATGAGCAACTTGTCTTCAGTAACCACGGGTAGCTCAATAAAATGCACTAATGCAGCCAAAGCTACAATGGCCAAGCTACTCTTAACTGCGAATGGCACAGATATCTGTCTCGCACCTAAAACAATAAAAGGGGCATTTACAACTAAAATCAAAAATGACAAATTGATATCCGTGAGAAATTGAATGAGCAATGATACGCCCATAGCTCCTCCGTCAAGAAATTTATTCGGTAGCAATAGTCCCTTTAGTCCAATGCTCGCAGAGGCTACTCCAAGTGATAAGAATACCACCTCTTTAATGCGTGTTCGCACAAGAAGTTTACTCAATTTTTGCGAAGTAGATCGAAGCACCATACCTGATGAAAAAACCTTTTTCTAAAGGTACGCAAGCGCTCGATTTTCGATGGTATCTTTCAGTTATATTTGTCGCTCAAGAGGGCATCAATAGTCCTTCGGTTCGTCATCGTTATGGAACACCTAAATTTTGGGCCTTTTGCAGCCATTCTGACCACAACGGCATTTTTACCACAGGCGTTTAAGGTCATACGCACGAGAGAAACCAAAAGCCTGAGCCTGACCATGTACCTATTCATGTTAACTGGTACTATGCTTTGGACCCTGCACGGATTTAACCTGAACGATAAAGCCATCATCTATTCGAATATTATCACCTCGGCTCTGAACGCCGTGATTCTCAGTCTGAAAATAACAGACCTTTTAAAAGAAAGAGAGGCTAAAAAGAGAAGGGCTTAGAACTTTCTTCTGAATGCCTTCGCTGCTATAAACAGTAATAGAGAAGTCGGATTGTTTGAAAGTTTAGCGCGAGTGTCACGAGCTAAAATTGGAGAACGGTTTTCGTTAATCTTGATAGTCATTTTTGATTGAATTGTTCGTTTTCGGGGCGCAAAATTACTACTAAAAACGACATGACGTCAAAAAATTACATTTATTTTAACTCAAAGTGGTCTCGATCAGCGAGATAGGGCAATGTCTGGCGCACATGAAGTAGTTGTTCTTTGTCTATTTTGACGGTAATCACTTCTTCTTTTTGGCTAAAACACATCGAACGCCCAAGTGGATCGTAGACCGAAGAGTGGCCAGGATATTGGTTGCTGTTCGGATCTATTCCGACCCGATTTACACCTACCGAAAAACACTGATTTTCAATTGCTCTCGCCTGCAATAGCGTATCCCATGCATTGATTCGTGGTGAAGGCCAGTTTGCAACACATAAAAGCAAATCATAGGCGGGCTCTACCCTGCACCACACCGGAAACCGAAGGTCATAACATATAATAGGCCTTATAATAAACCCATTGACCTCAAAATTAAAGGCAGAAGTGCCAGGATGATAGCGATGGTGCTCTGTGGCCAAGGCAAATAAATGCTTCTTATCATAGGTGGCTAGCACCTCGGTAGGGCTTACTGCAAAGAAGCGATTGTAATAGCGCTTTGACGCTTCTACCGCCAGACTTCCGCAGACGATTGCCTGAGTAGACTGGGCTAAATCATGCATAAACGCCACCGACTCTCGATGTCCGAGATCTGTTTGGTCGGGATCCATGATAAAACCCGTGGCGAACATCTCAGGAAGCACAATGAGATCTGATGTGGCTAAATGGCCTGCCATCTCAGCAATCTTATCACAATTGTAGGCCGGGTCTTTCCATTTCAAATCGCATTGAACTAGGCTGACTTGCAATACATTACTCATAATTCTTCGGTCCAAATAATTAGCAATGTAACCATTATCTTTGGCGCTTTGAATGCCTTGTTCATGCTCTACACTTTATTTCAGCTCGAATTAAAAAGCGCGTTTCGTTCTCCTACCTGGAAACAAAACTTATGGATGCGCATTTTGATCGTTTTCGCCATACTCTATTTTGCCCTCATCTTTCTTAGCCTTGGTATTGGGGCCTATTACATTATAGAAAAATTAGAGCTTGGTGATCCTTTTGAAGTCATCAATAGGTATGTGTTATATTATTTAGGATTTGATATCGTCTTCAGATACCTGCTGCAGCCAATGCCTGTAGCCAATGTGCAACCCTTGCTTTATCAGCCCATTGAGAAGAAAACCATTGTGCACTTCTCGCTGCTCAAAATGCTCTATTCGTTTTTCAATTGGAGCCACCTTTTACTACTCGTTCCCCTTGGAATCATTCTAGTGGTCGAAGGGGCTCAGGGAGTTGAAACCTTTCTTTGGGCTACTTCACTTTATCTGCTCTTGCTGGCGAACAACTACCTCAACGTATTGGTGAACCAGAAGATTAGCTTTTTTATTGCGGTGGCCACCTTAGTAGTAGGAATGGCTGCACTACAGTACTTCGAATACTTTGATCTTACACAATACACCCAACCTCTATTTTTAGCCCTTTACCATCAGCCATTTTCAGTGGTTCTGGTTTTCATTCTCACCCTTGTTACCTACTATTTAAGTTTCAATCACTTTGTGGGTAAGATGTATTTAGACACGGGGCTGGCGAAAAAGTCAGAGAAAACGATAGCCATAGATGGCAAATATTTTGAGCGTTTGGGTAAGCGTGGACTTATTCTTAGAAACGATTTCGCTCTCATCATTCGAAATAAGCGTGCTCGGATGGCCGTATTTGCCGGATTTTTCTTCATATTCTATGG
>JBJOGS010000095.1:0-7721 GCA_046048095.1 Bacteroidota bacterium | reverse complement strand
AAAGGTTCGCCAGCTTGTCACAGACCTCACCGATGAAAAGGCGCCTCTGTATATCGAGACTTCAGGCTCTACGGGTCCTCCAAAAAAATTAGCCCTTTCATATCGGCAAATGCTAGCCTCTGCAGATCTGACCCTTACTCATTTTCGTCTACAGCCTAAGGCCAAGGTCTTGTTGTGTTTGCCTATGACTGCAATATCGGGGGTCATGATGGTGGTTCGGGCAATGAGAGGAGGCTTAGACCTTTACCTTCAACCGCCTTCAGCACAACCATTGAAGCCCTATCAATCTCAAGGTAATGGCTTTTTTGATTTTATTGCAATGACGCCTTATCAATTGACGCACTCGATAGCTCATCTCGACTTAGCGAAGAGGGTGCTTGTGGGAGGAGCCGCTCTGACCCCAGAGCATATGGTGGCGCTACCGAGTCATACCAAGACGAAGATTGTTGAAAGCTACGGGATGACAGAAACGCTCACGCATGTGGCACTTAGAGAAAGGTTTCCAAGAAACGAACCATATTTCAAAGCCCTTGGTGATGTGCATTTTGAGCTGGGTTCAGCAAATAATCTGGTCATTTATGCCCCTCATTTACAAGAGGCACCCTATGTCACAAGCGATGAAGTTCGTTTACTATCAGAAATGGAGTTCGATTATATCGGACGTACAGATCACGTTATCAATTCAGGCGGAATCAAATTCTTTTCTGCAGCGATTGAGCAAAAACTTCAGCATTTGATCTCTGAGAATTTTTTTGTCTACGGACGCCCTCACGACACTCTTGGTCAACAAATTGTATTAGTTGTAGAGGGGGCTTCAACAGATCGAATTCATGCCCTCGTTCAAGCTTTGGACGCAATACAATGGAAGCCGTATGAGCGTCCGAAAGAGGTGTTAACTTTGAATCGGTTTAGGTTTACTCATACTCAAAAAATTGACCGACGAGCCACTTTTGAACGATTAGACTTGTAACAAACCCATAGAGAAAGGTTCTCGTTCAGGATTATTATTGGCCATCTCTAGGCCTAAGGCTAAATGTTTTCGAGTCTCTTGAGGATCAATCACCCCATCGGTCCACAACCTAGCTGCGGCAAAATAGGGTGAAGTACTTTCGGCATAGTTCGCCTCTATCTTTTTCAAAAGTGCTTCTTTTTCTTGAGCAGATAGTCTCTGATTGTTGCTCTCTTTGCTTTCTTCAATTTGTAGCAGCACCCTAGAAGCGGATTGTCCACTCATTACGGCGATCTCAGCCGATGGCCACGTAAACAATAGTCTGGGGTCATAGGCCTTTCCACACATCGCATAGTTTCCTGCACCGTAAGAATTTCCTACGATGATGGTAAATTTCGGAACCACCGAATTACTCACTGCATTGACTAGCTTCGCTCCGTCTTTAATGATCCCTTGGTGCTCACTTTTACTGCCCACCATAAATCCGGTTACATCTTGCAAAAATACCAGCGGAATGCGTTTCTGATTGCAGTTTGCAATAAAGCGGGTCGCCTTATCTGCTGAATCTGAATAAATGACGCCTCCAATTTGCATTTCTCCTTTGGCAGTCTTTGTTACCTTTCGATCGTTGGCGACAATACCTACAGCCCATCCGTCAATACGCGCATAACCGGTAATCAGCGTCTTCCCATAATTTTCTTTGTAGGGCTCAAATGAATCAGCATCGATGATACATTCGATGAGCTCAATCATCGAATAGGGTTCTGAGCGATTTTCAGGAAAGAGGGTATAAAGTTCTTCTAGGTCTCTTTTAGGGGCGGTAGGCGTCGTTCGACTGAAACCTGCCTCTTGATTTTTACCGAGTTTTTTAATGAGCGACTGAATTTTTTCTAATGCGGCCTGATCAGAAGGCACTGCATAATCTACCACGCCCGATATCGCACTGTGCGTGTGCGCTCCTCCAAGAGTTTCTTTGTCAACTTCTTCGCCTACTGCGGCTTTGACCAGGTAAGGTCCGGCTAAAAAAATAGAACCTGTTTTTTCTACAATAATAGCTTCGTCACTCATGATGGGAAGGTAGGCACCACCAGCGACGCACGATCCCATAATCGCAGCGATCTGGGTAATACCCATACTGCTCATTTTTGCATTGTTTCTAAAGATGCGTCCGAAGTGCTCTTTATCCGCAAAGCTTTCGTCTTGCAGAGGCAGGTAGACCCCAGCGCTATCTACGAGGTAAATAATAGGGATGCGATTTTCTATCGCAATTTCTTGGGCACGCAAATTTTTCTTGGCCGTCATCGGAAACCAGGCACCAGCCTTTACTGAAGCGTCATTGGCCACCACGATACAGAGCCTGCCACTGATTTTTCCAATTTGAACTACCACCCCTGCAGACGGACAACCCCCATGTTCAGCGTACATCTGATCAGCAGCAAGTTGTCCAATTTCGATGGCCATAGAAGGGTCGTCAAACAAAAAGGCGACCCGTTCTCGCGCCGTCATTTTTCCTTGATCCCGCTGTTTTTGTAGTTTTGAAGCACCACCCCCCTCAGAAACCATCGCTCGTTTATCATTGAGTTCTTTGACGGCATTGCGGTGATGTATTTCACGTGTCAACTGCTTTTTAGACTTCGTCATCTCTTTTTCAATTGCCTCTGCAAGGTACAATTAATTGATCCATTTTTACGACCTTTACGCCCGCACACAGCGCTATTACAGATGAACAAAAATACCGTTTTGGCTTATGCCACTTTCTTGATGATTTTAATGGGTCTAATCCTTTTAGCCTTGGCCGCCTTTAAGTACGACGAGGTTGCCGGATGGGGTTTTGCTACTGTGGGTATTGGTTTTTTTGCCATTGCATGGGTCTTTAATGCACTTAAAGGGAGAGTTTAATTTCATAGCACATGTCTGACGATAAAAAAGTAATCTTCTCGATGTCGGGGGTCACTAAGACCTTTACCAACGCAAATACTCCGGTTCTGAATAATATCTATTTGAGCTTTTTTTACGGAGCCAAAATTGGAATTCTGGGACTAAATGGCTCTGGAAAATCAACACTCCTGAAGATTATTGCCGGGGTGGATACCAATTACAGAGGAGATGTAGTGTTTTCTCCGGGTTATTCTGTCGGATATCTCGAACAAGAACCCCAATTAGACGATTCAAAAACCGTCATTGAAATTGTAAAAGAGGGAGTGGCTGATACGGTGGCAGTGCTCGACCGCTATAACGAAATCAATGATTTGTTTGGGCAGCCTGAGGTTTACGAGGATGCCGATAAGATGCAAAAGCTCATGGATGAACAGGCCAAGCTTCAAGATCAAATTGATGCGTTGAATGCTTGGGAGTTAGACACGAAACTGGCTATCGCCATGGATGCGTTGCGCACTCCTGAGCCTGATACGCCAGTAAAGGTGCTCAGTGGAGGTGAGCGCAGACGGGTGGCGCTTTGTCGATTGTTGCTGAAAGAGCCAGATGTATTGTTGCTCGATGAGCCTACGAACCACCTTGATGCAGAATCTGTGCTATGGCTTGAAGAGCACTTGGCGCGCTATAAAGGCACAGTGATTGCCGTAACACACGACCGTTATTTTTTGGACAATGTGGCCGGATGGATCCTCGAGCTCGATCGCGGAGAGGGCATTCCGTGGAAAGGGAACTATTCGTCGTGGCTTGACCAGAAATCCAAGCGTTTAGCGCAAGAAAGTAAGCAGGCAAGTAAGCGACAAAAGACCTTAGAGCGTGAGCTAGAATGGGTGAGGCAAGGGGCTAAGGGTCGACAGACAAAGCAAAAGGCGCGACTCAACAACTACGACAAGCTGTTGAATCAAGACCAGAAGCAACTCGAAGAACGACTAGAAATTTATATTCCGAATGGGCCGCGTTTGGGTACCAATGTCTTGGAAGCGGTGGATATTTCAAAAGGTTTCGGAGACAAACTGCTTTATGAGGGTCTTAGTTTTAAGCTTCCACAAGCCGGGATTGTAGGGGTGATTGGGCCTAATGGCGCCGGCAAAACCACCTTGTTTAAAATGATCATGTCAGAACTGACGCCCGATAGTGGAGTGTTTACGGTCGGTGAAACGGCTAAAATCGCCTACGTAGATCAAACACATTCGTCAATTGATCCTGAAAAATCGATTTGGGAAAATTTTTCAGAAGGACAAGAGCTCATTATGATGGGGCAACGTGAGGTCAATTCTAGAGCTTACTTGAGCAGATTTAATTTTTCTGGAAGCGAACAGAACAAGAAGGTGAAATTACTTTCTGGAGGGGAGCGTAACCGCCTACACCTTGCAATGACGCTTAAAGAGGAAGGTAATGTGTTACTTCTAGATGAGCCAACTAATGACCTGGATGTCAATACATTAAGAGCTCTTGAAGAAGGATTAGAAAACTTTGCGGGATGTGCCGTGGTCATTTCACACGATCGTTGGTTCTTAGATCGTATTTGCACACATATTCTGGCCTTTGAGGGCAATTCATCGGTTTATTTTTTCGAAGGTTCGTTTTCAGAGTATGAAGAAAATCGACGTAAACGCCTCGGAAAAGAGTTGAATCCGACACGCATAAAATACAAAAAACTCATACGATAACCTCTGTATTCTTGTGGTTTTGCCTCAAATCGTTCTATATTTGCAGCAACTAAAAAACCAAACTTAAGATTACAGTTATGGAAAAAAATCAGTCTAAAGCGTTACCGGCCATCCTTGGAGTACTCTTTGTGGCGGCATCAGCTTTCGCGATTAGCTTATACATCAGTGGTAAGAACACTGAAGAGGCATTAAATGCTGAGAAAGCAGCGGTTATTGAAGAATTAGAAGGTTTAAAGTCGGATTACGACAAATCTATTCTAGAGAGTAATGCGCTAAGTGAAGAACTTTTAGCGGCTAGAAGCGAGATCGCCAATTATATCGATTCTGTTTCAGCTCTTAAGGCGGATGTGGCTACACTTATGCGTTTCCGCGGGCAAGTATATCAACTTCGCAAAGAGCGCGAAACTTTGATGGCGCGTCTTGATTCTTTAACTGCGAGTAATGTAGCGCTTAAGTCATTGAACGAAAAAACTCAACAAGAGCTCGAGCGTGTAGCTGCATTAAATGATTCTATTGTTCAACAGAATATCATTCTTGAGCAAGAGAATCGCATCGCTGCCCAGTTGAAATTGGATGCATTGGATGTTCAGGCAGTGCGTGTGAAGAGCAACGGAGACTTTAAGTCAGTGAAGCGCGCGAATAGAGCAGATAACTTTAAAGTGTGTTTCACTGTTAGAGATAATGCAGTAACTAAAGCAGGGGATAAAAACTTCTTTATTGAAGTAATGGGGCCTGATGGTGCACTAGTCGGATCCACGCAATCGGTAACTGTAAATAACCGCACCCTTAATGTGAGCAAGGTAACCGCATTCTATTATGAGAACCAAACCTTAGATGTTTGTGATTATGTAGAAAACGGAGGTAATGATTTTCCAAAAGGAAACTACATGGTCAATCTTTATGATAACGATCTAGAATTGATAGGTACTTCTAAATTCTTTCTGAAGTAAATTTCTATTCACATTTCAATAAAAAGGCCTCGCAAAGCGAGGCCTTTTTATTTTGAATAAGGTTTGAGGATTACATTGATCCTGTCATCTGCTCGGGCTTCACCCAAGCATCGTACTCTTCGGCGCTTAAATACCCTAATCTGACTGCTTCTTCTTTCAGTGTGGTTCGGTTCGAATGAGCCGCATTGGCAATCTCAGCCGCCTTGTAATAGCCAATTTTAGGATTCAAAGCAGTGACAAGCATTAATGAATTCTGAACGAGTTCTTTTATACGTGAATAATTAGGTTCAATGCCTTGTGCGCAATGGTTGTCAAAGCTTCGAGCAGCATCCCCTAAAAGTTGAGCAGATTGTAAAAAGTTGGCTGCCATAAGGGGTTTAAAGACATTCAATTCGTAATGCCCCTGGGTACCTCCAATGGTAATGGCCACGTCATTACCCATGACTTGTGCGCAGACCATAGTTAGTGCCTCAGATTGCGTGGGATTCACTTTACCGGGCATAATAGAACTTCCGGGCTCGTTGGCTGGGATGAGTAATTCGCCAATACCAGAACGAGGTCCAGAAGCCATTAAGCGAATGTCATTGGCAATTTTGTTCAATGATACCGCCAATTGCTTTAAGCTTGAATGCGATTCAACAATGGCATCGTGCGCAGCTAGCGCCTCAAATTTATTTTCGGCAGTTAAGAAGGGGAGGCCGGTAAAAGTGGCGATAAACGAGGCCACCTTTTCGGCGTAACCCTTTGGCGTGTTTAAGCCAGTACCTACTGCGGTTCCGCCCAAAGCTAATTGGCTTAAGTGACTAAGGCTGTTTTCGGCTGCTTTTATACCAAATTGAAGTTGAGCGACATATCCAGAGAACTCTTGTCCCAACGTAAGCGGAGTGGCATCCATTAAATGCGTGCGCCCGATTTTCACTACCGATTGAAACGCGTCGCTTTTTTTGGCGAGGGTCGTTTTTAGTGCCTCAATCGATGGTAACGTATGATTTACTAGTTTATCATAGCAAGCAATATGCATTGCGGTAGGAAACGTATCATTCGATGATTGAGATTTATTCACGTCATCATTGGGACTTAAAGTGCGCGTGCCTTCTCCTAATTGGTTTCCTTCTAAAACATGTGCACGATTGGCAATGACCTCGTTCACATTCATGTTGCTTTGTGTTCCTGATCCGGTTTGCCAAGTGACCAGAGGAAACTGATCGTTCAGCTTTTCTTCTAAAATTTCATCACAAACCTTAGCGATGAGATCGCGTTTGTGTACATCGAGCACACCTAGGGCTTCATTCGCGTAGGCCGCTGCCTTTTTGAGTACGGCAAAACCTTTTATAATTTCAATCGGCATAGACCCTACAGGACCTATTTTGAAGTTGTTGATTGAGCGCTGAGTCTGTGCTCCCCAATACGCATCGGCAGGTACTTTGACCTCGCCCATAGTGTCTTTTTCAATTCTGTAGTTCATAATCGGCATTTATCACAAAGGTACATATGAATGCAGCGATCGGGTTTAAAAAAATCGGCCATAATTTGCCGCTTACACTCAATTCATCTTATCTTCGCTTCGTAAAAAGAACGTTATGATTGAATTTGACCAATATCTAGGTTTTATTGCCTTCTTAACTATTTTAACCATTGGATTTTGGTTAATGATTTTCTTGTTGACCTTTGTCATTCCGTATTGGTTGACAGGAAGCTTAATTGAGTTTCTAAAAGAGAAAAAGAAAGAACGCGAAGCTTCTAGAGAATAGAAGCAGAGTGATGAACATAAAAAAAGCCTCGCAACTGCGAGGCTTTTTTGTTACGGGGTTCCAAATTCAAATTCTTCTTCACCACCCATTTCGTTGCGCTGTCTTCTGCGCTGATTGTTATCTTGTTCATTGAATTGATACCTAAAGGTAAGTGTAGCTTGGCGTTGACGCCATTGAAACTCGCTAGCGCTAAAAACAGTTGCGGTTCTAGTTTCAGAGATTCGTTTACGACTGTTGAGTAAGTCACTTACATTAAAAGAAATGGCTCCCTTATCCTTTAATATTTGTTTGCTCATTGCCAGGTTAATCGACAAAATACCTTTGTCTATTCCTTGTGGATTCACTGAATTTCCATTGTAAAAGGCATTGGTTTGAAAATCAATTTTTCCAGGCAATGGAAATTGGGCACTTACTCTTGAAAACCAAGTAAAATTGTCGGTATCAAATACTTGTGAAATGGTTTCTCCTT
>JBJOGS010000094.1:0-3134 GCA_046048095.1 Bacteroidota bacterium | reverse complement strand
TGCCCTTGTGAACTAAACCTAGAACTAACACTTAGAGTCTAAAGGCAACTCCTCCGTAAATTCCGAAGGGGTGGCCGGGTCTGAAGCCTGCGGGAACGCTTGCTGCAGCATACACCTCATCAAACAAATTGATCACTTGAGCGGTTAGACTGATTAAAAACAATTTTTACACTGCAAAACTAACTCCCAAAACTGTTTTGAGCAAGTCTATTTAGATTTAATTTAAATAAAATTAAGATCAATTGCTTTTAGCTAATTTGGCGCCATGAAAGCATTTGAAACCGAGGCCATTCGCGCCCAAATGGAGCGCAGCCACAACCTTGAGCACTCTGCTCCGATCTACCTCACCTCTAGCTTCGTCTTTGAAGATGCCGAAGACATGCGCGCCTCTTTCACCGAAGAAAAGCAGCGCAACATTTATTCGCGTTACTCAAATCCAAACACTAGCGAACTCATCGATAAGGTGGCAAAGATGGAGGGTGTAGAAGACGGTGTCGCCTTTACCTCAGGGATGAGCGCCATTTACACCACCTTCGCGGCACTGCTTTCATCAGGAGACCATATTGTTTCATGCCGTGCGGTATTCGGGTCTACGCACACGCTTTATACCCAGTTCTTTCCGAAATGGGGTATCGAACACAGCTATTTTGATCCAGGTGATTTCGATACGCTAGAAGCGGCCATCACCCCAAAAACCAAGATCTTATACGTAGAGAGTCCGACGAATCCTGGGGTGACCGTACTCGATCTCAAACGTCTCGGAGCCATTGCTAAAAAACATAACCTGCTCTACATCGTTGACAACTGCTTTGCGACCCCTTACTTGCAACAGCCCGCTCAGTTCGGGGCCGACCTGATCATTCATTCGAGCACTAAGCTGATGGACGGTCAAGGACGCGTCTTGGGAGGAATCACGGTCGGGAACAAAGAACTCATCCGTTCGATTTACCTGTTTGCCCGCATTACCGGAACGGCCCTATCGCCCTTTAACGCTTGGGTGCTCTCCAAAAGTCTAGAAACCTTGGCGGTGCGTGTGGATCGCCACTGTGACAATGCGCTAGAACTGGCCACACGCCTTGAAGGACATCAGAACGTGAGCTGGGTGCGCTATCCATTCTTGGCTTCACATCCGCAACACGAGCTGGCCAAGGCACAGATGAAGATGGGCGGATCAATCGTCGCCTTCGAAATCTCCGGAGGCCTCGATAACGGACGAAAATTCATAGACGCCATCAAACTCTGCTCGCTCTCGGCAAACCTGGGAGACACGCGCAGCATAGTGACGCATCCGGCCTCAACGACCCACAGTAAGCTTTCAAGCGAAGAAAGGCTTCAGGTAGAAATCACTGACGGCATGATTCGCCTTTCAGTGGGGCTAGAGCATGTAGACGATGTCTGGGACGATCTCAACCAAGCGCTCAATTGCCTCTAGAGCAAAGCTGAACGGTTTATTGGTTCTTTAACAGAATGCTGCTCGACTGAATCTTATCGCCTAGGCCATCGATAAGGGTGACATTGAGCCTCTCGCAGACCGGCACCTCTGGAATGCTTTGATTGTTTTGGTCTCCGCCATTAGCGAAGCTAAAAGTGTACGCATCGCCGTAGTCGTTCACAATCTTTTCAATCGTCTTGCACACCGTGCGGTCTTGATCGACCGAAAGAACGGCCTTATCAACCGCCTTGATATTCGAGACGATAATCATCCGCTCGGCCTCATCTTGAAATTCTTTACTGCCCTTGAGCGCGCGTTGCGCGTCGTTATTGACAATGACAAAAAGCTCCTCAGCACGGGCCTTGGCCAGATTAAAGTACTCGATATGACCCTTGTGAATGGGGTTGAAGTATCCAGAAACGATGACGGCTTTTCTCTTTGGTGTCGGCATTACGAATTAGTTTTTAGCGCTAGATGAAGCCACCGCAGGGGCTGATTGTTCTAGACGGGTATTTAAATGGGTGGTAACGTACTCGCCCACGGCTTTGCCCTGTGCCACGCCCTCTTCGATGGCCATGCGGTAGTGGATGCCTCCGTATAATCGCGAAATGGCAGCCTCTTGAGCAGCTTCGATAAACGAGTTGAACGAACGAGCAGGCAGGCCGTACTCCTCTTCGGTGGTGTCGACAAAAGAAAAATTAGCACCATATACTTTGGTAAGCGCGAGGGCGGCAGCGGTTGAAATCACCGAATGACCCGAGGTGTATTCAGGAAAGGGCGGAGTCTGCAACTTCGGCCTCCACGCCTCATCAATATACTGGTGAATAAGCGTCTCAGGGCGCACCACTAGGGTCTTCCACTTGGTGTCCCAGCAGCTGATGAATCCGTCAAAAAGCGCCACCGTCACGTGAAGATAAGCTTCAACAACCTGATCGTAACTGCTTCGTGCCTTCTCGGTAGCGATCTTGGTAATACCCATCCAGTGCCCGCCAGGAGTGATCTTCTTCTTGGCGAACATCGCGTGGCCTTTGTAATTCGAAACGTACGGATTGCAGTCCCAAAACGCCGCAATCTTCGCCTCTTCATTCTCATTGTTCTCTTGAGTGACCTTTTTTCCTTTTTCATACACCTCCATGAGCTGGGCATAGAAGGGGCTATCAGGGCTCATATCGATCTCGAGTGGAGCCTTGGGGTTAAAGGCGTTGGCCTTTGGAATAACCAACGGGCGGATGCGCTGCCAGTGCGGCTCGATACCATCCATATAGTCAGGCGGAGTGGGCTTCCAAAAGCGATCCTCTTCTCGAACCGAATACTTTGGAAACGTGCGCGTCTCTTTATAATAATCATCTGCAGTCCAGGCCTTGATGTGGGTCACCACCTGATCGGCATAGGCTTTAGCGGCCTCAAACTCACTCTCAGGCATACCCAACTCACGCAGCTCGCCGTAGAGCTTTTCGCGGTAATCGCTCATGCGCTTCTTTGAAAAAATAAAGTTCTCTCCAAGGATCAAAAAGGCATGAGTAGCCGCCAAATGGGCATTGACCCCAGCGGGCATTTCAGGAATATCGGTAAAGTCGGTGAGCTGACCGGCCAAACTGATATAGCGCTCAGGATAGGCCTGCTGCATGATCGAATAGGCCGCCACGGTGGGGTACACATAAATGCGCGAAGCCACGGGCGGAGAGAAAATATCGTGCACAAT
>JBJOGS010000093.1:0-27459 GCA_046048095.1 Bacteroidota bacterium | reverse complement strand
TTAGCAAGCAAAAAATTGGCCGCGATGGCTTGATCATTTAAGAGGCAAAAGGCTTCTCCATGGTTGGCGTAGGCATGATGGGTACCACCTGCGATATTAAAGGCAATTTTATGTGTAAGCGCATGAACGGCCCCTTCTAAGGTTCCCTGCGCGATACAAAGTTCTCTTTGAACTAAGGCTTCACTAAGTGGGAATCCTATTTTTCTCACCTCTTTTGCCTCAAGTGCTAACTGCAGCAGTCGATCGAGGTATTCGGGATGATGTGTGCGAATGACCTCAGTTCGATCTATAAGTGGCGGGCTAAAAAATTGTGCTTCGACACAGGTGCCCTCGTGCACGAGTTGACGCGGAAGCAATTCGTATTTCGCCATAGGAAACCGATGCCCTTCGGGAAGCGGGTGTGAGTAGCAAGCGTCAAACGCGACGTGAATCATTTAAGAGATTGAACTGCCGTTTTCTACCTTTTGCTGTGGAGCAAGAAATGCTAAAGAACCGTCGGCCTGCGTCGCCATAAGAATCATTCCTTGACTTTCAACTCCTCGCAACATTCTTGGAGCCAAATTGACTACGACACTCACCTGTTGACCTATAATTTTCTCAGGCTCGAAATAAGATGCGATTCCTGAAACCACAGTGCGTTTTTCGAATCCTAGGTCGATTTGAAGGACGAGAAGTTTGTCTGCTTTGGGCATTTTTTCTGCTGAAACGATGGTGCCCACGCGCAAGTCTAGCGCACTGAATTGTTCGAAGTTGATCAGATCTTTCAATGGGTCGAAGTTTTGAGTGGGTGGTTCACTGTGATTTTCTGTTGCACTAGACCGAAGTTTGTTCAGCTGATGCTCAATTTCTTGATCTTCAATTTTTCTAAAAAGTAGCTGAGGTTCGGCAAGTTGGTGGCCGGGCTGTAGCAGTTCTCGGGTTTGGGTTAGCGCTGAAAATGACAAGAAAGAGGCAGAGATATTCAGCATCTCTTTTAGTTTTATTGAGCTGTGAGGAAGTAAGGGTGCTCCGAGATGTGCCAATGCTGCGGCCACTTGCAGGGCAACATACATCACTGTAGAAACGCGCTCAGGAGACGTCTTGATCAGTTTCCATGGTTCTTGGTCGGCGAGGTATTTATTGCCTAAGCGCGCCAGGTTCATGTAGTGTTGTGCTGACTCTCGGAATCTAAAAAGCTCTAGCGATTCACTGAGTTGCACCGGAGTGTGGGTCAGATGATGTAATAACTCTTCATCCTCAGGGCTCAATGCTTTAGGTGCCGGAACACGACCCTCATAATATTTCTGCGTGAGAACAGCTACACGATTGACAAAATTGCCCAATACTGCAACTAATTCATTGTTGACTCGAGATTGAAAATCACTCCAGGTAAAATCGTTGTCTTTGGTTTCTGGGGCATTGATGGTGAGTACATAACGCAGCGCGTCTTGCATGCCTTCAAAGTCTTGAAGGTATTCATGCAACCACACGGCCCAGTTTTTTGAAGTGGATAGTTTTTGCCCTTCAAGGTTTAAGAATTCGTTGGCAGGGACATTCTTTGGAAGAATATACGATCCGTGTGCTTTGAGCATCGCCGGAAAGATGATACAATGAAATACAATGTTGTCTTTACCTATAAAATGCACCAACTCGGTCTTTGAATCCTTCCAGTAGGGCTCCCAATCAATTCCTTTGTTTTTTGCCCATTCTATAGTGGATGAAATGTATCCGATAGGAGCTTCGAACCACACGTATAGCTTTTTTCCTTGGGCTTGGTCCAACGGCACGTCAATGCCCCAGTCAAGGTCGCGGGTGACAGCTCTTGGTTTTAGGCCGTCGTCGATCCAAGATTTGCATTGACCGTATACATTTGGCTTCCAATCGTTTTTGTGTCCTTCGATAATCCATGATTTTAAAAAGGATTCACTGCGGTCAAGTGGAAGATACCAGTGTGTCGTTTCTTTCATTTCAGGGACGCTGCCAGACAAGGTACTCACCGGATCAATTAAATCGGTCGCATTTAGAGAGGCGCCGCATTTTTCGCATTGATCGCCATAAGCCTCTTTGTTGGCGCAGCGCGGACAGGTGCCTAGAACAAATCGATCGGCCAAGAATTGTTGTGCCTGGGCGTCGTAAAGTTGCTGATTGGTGTGTTCTTCAAAGACCCCCTTTTCATAAAGCGTAGTAAAAAAATCTCTTGCCGTCTGATGGTGAATGGCTCGTGAAGTTCTAGAGTAATTATCAAAGGCGATACCAAAATCGGCGAAAGACTCACGAATAATAGCATCGTATTTATCAATGATTTTTTGAGGCGTCGTTTGTTCTTTTCTCGCCTTCATTGAAATGGCCACCCCATGCTCGTCACTGCCGCAAATAAAGGCGACATCATTGCCTTCAATGCGCTGATAGCGGGCATAGATGTCTGCAGGAATATACACCCCTGCCAAGTGGCCAATATGTATAGGACCGTTGGTGTACGGAAGTGCTGCGGTAATCGTTAAGCGTCTTGGTGCTGCCTTCATTATAGCGGTTTAGAAGAGCCTCAAAAATAGTATTTAACGCGTTAACCGTTTATAGCCGTTTTAAAAACCTTTACAGCAGAGGGTAACTTTTAGTTTCGTTACCGTGAAAGAGCGCGGAGATATCGGAGAACAACTAGCCCTTGGTTATTTGCTTACACAAGGCTACCAATTAATCGAGCAGAATGTACGGCTCGGCCATTGGGAGGCAGATTTAGTCATGGGTAAAGGCCGCATGCTGGTCGTTGTAGAGGTAAAAACGAGTGTAAAAAGAGCTGTAGACCACATCGAGGCCCGTGTTTCGAGGGCTCAATTTGCGCGTCTGGTAGGTCTCGCCACTTTTTTGGTGAAGCGCAGTGAGCGGTTTAACGAATTGCGTGTGGATCTGGTTCTCGTTCAATTGCGATCATTGCACCATGAGATCAAGCACTATAAAGATATTTCGTCTTATATTTGACAAAATGTTTTATTTAAAACATAAAGTTGAATAATTAAGATGCTTATGAAAACGATCTCTTCAGTTGTCGAAAATGTCATTCACCGTAAACCCTTTTTGCAGACTGCTTTAGCTGAGGGAATCATTAATTTGACCTCGCTCTCAAGACAAATAAGACCTGAGATCGAAGCAGTGTTAGGTAAAGAAGTTCGTGAAGGTGCGATTGTTATGGCCTTAAAGCGTCTTTCTGAGCATTTAGAGTTTCGAGCCACGCATAAAATTGTTAAAGTGCTCAAGGATATTGGAGAGATCACTGTCCGATCTTCTTTGGTCGACTATACGTTCTTGACCTCAGAGTCCATACTCGAAAAACAGGCTGAGCTCATGCGTGAGGTGCACCGCATGCCTGACGTATTCTATACCTCTTCAAGAGGGGTGAATGAAATCAACATTGTGACTAGCGATCGTTTAGAGGCGTTTATTGACGAGTTATTCAAGATGGAGCGGCTTACTCAGAAGGTAAAAAATCTAGCCTCGGTAACTGTCCGCCTACCCCATGAAAATGTTACGGTTCCGGGTATCTACTATTTCATATTTCAACGACTTGCCTGGGAAGGTATTGTGCTACATGAGGTGATTTCTACTACGAATGAGTTCACCATAATTGTCGATGATCCCGAAGCAGATAAAGCGTTTAAGGTTATAAAAGCGCTTAAGTCCTTATAGATTTAAGACCCTTAATCGAGCAATTGAGCTAAAGCTGCGCCTGCCGCCTCTAGTGTTTTAATGCCGTCAAAGCGTATGAGTAGGATGGGGCCCGCGGCTGTCTTCTTCTCTTTTATTTGACAGTTTAGCGAGGAGGATTTCGCTAACAGTTGCTGAAAGATTGAACTTTGGAAGAAAGGAGATTGGCCATCTGCTAAAAAGTAACCGATGAGGGTTTCTCTCTTGAAGACAATTTTTTCTATTCCCAGATTTTTAGCGGTTTCTTTAAGTAAGACAGAATGCATCAATCCTTCGGCTTCTTCGGGTAAGGGACCAAAGCGATCAATGAGTCTCGTTTTAAATGCGGCGATCTCACTTTTTTCTCGCAGTGTACTGAGTTCGCGATATAGGGTGAGTCGTTCGGTCACCGAATTGATGTAGTAATCCGGAAATAAAAGCGCTAGATCGGTGTCGATGGTGACATCGCTTACGTAATTAGCGATGGATTCTTCTTGCTGATCGTCTTGGTATAGGGACTTGAATTCGTTCTGTTTTAATTCTTCGATGGCCTCGGCTACAATTTTTTGATAGGTATCGAAACCGATTTCGTTAATGAATCCGCTTTGGGCACCTCCTAGCAGGTCTCCGGCTCCGCGAATTTCTAGATCTTTCATTGCAATCTGAAAACCACTGCCAAGCTCAGTGTATCGGGCTAGGGCCTCCATACGTTTTCGCGCCTCTGCAGTAAGCGTTTCAAAGCTATCTGTAATAAAATAACAGAAGGCCTTTTTATTGGTTCGCCCTACGCGACCCCGCATTTGATGCAAATCACTTAGACCGAAGGTATGGGCATTGTGAATGAGAATGGTGTTGGCGTTTGGAATGTCTAAGCCGCTCTCTACAATCGTCGTTGAAACCAGTACGTCAAAAGCACCATTCATAAAATCGAGCATTAATTCTTCCAGCGCGTTTCCGTCCATTTGGCCGTGTCCTGTACGTATGCGTGCATCCGGAACAAGTCGTTGCAGCATCCCGGCCATTTCTTTCATGTTTTCGATGCGATTGTGGATAAAGTAAACCTGTCCAGAGCGCTCGATCTCTTCTCGAATGGCATCTCTAATGACTTCTTGATCAAAGCGAATCACGCGACTTTCAATCGGGTATCGATTCGGCGGCGGGGTGCTAATTACTGATAAGTCTCGAGCAGCCATGAGGCTGAATTGTAGGGTGCGAGGAATTGGGGTGGCGGTAAGCGTGAGTACGTCAATTTCGGCTTTGAATGACTTTATTTTCTCTTTGACCGAAACCCCAAATTTTTGTTCTTCATCGACAACCAGCAGCCCAAGGTCTTTAAAGGTAACTGAGGCATTGACAATCTGGTGTGTGCCAATAAGAATATCAATCTTACCCGCTTTCAGGCGTTCTAGAATATCTTTTTTCTCTGAAGGACTTCTGAAGCGGTTCAGAAAATCTACAGTTACCGGCAAATTTTCTAAACGCTTTTTAAAGGTGTTGGCGTGCTGAAATGCAAGTAGGGTAGTCGGAACAAGCACTGCCACCTGCTTGCCATTGTCTACCGCTTTGAATGCGGCGCGAATGGCCACCTCTGTTTTTCCAAAACCAACGTCTCCACAAACTAAGCGATCCATAGGGCGATCACTTTCCATGTCGGCCTTTACCTCGAGGGTGGCCTTTTCTTGATCAGGAGTGTCTTCGTAGATAAATGAGGCCTCGAGTTCATGCTGAAGGTAGCTATCAGGGGCATACGCAAATCCTTTTCTCAATTTGCGTTTTGCGTAGACCTCTATCAGGTCAAAAGCGACCTTCTTGACATGCTCTTTGGTTTTGTGTTTGATTTTCTTCCATGCGCCGCTTCCGAGTTTGTACAATTTTACCGGAGCTCCGTCTTTACCGTTGAATTTGGCGACCTTGTGCAACGAATGAATGCTCACATAGAGCATATCTCTATCTCCGTAAATGAGCTTAATGGCTTCTTGCCATCTTCCTTCCACTTCGATTTTTTGAAGGCCAGCGAACTTTCCGATCCCGTGGTCGATATGAGTCACGAAATCACCAAGTTCAAGATTGTTTAGTTCTTTAAGAGAAAGTCCTTGCTTTTTCGAGCTCGAACCTCTCAAATTGAACTTGTGATACCGTTCAAAGATCTGATGGTCTGTATAGTAGCAAAGTTTCAGTTCATGGTCTATGAATCCCTCGTGAAGGGGCAGTATGCGCGTTTCGTACGCAATTCGTTCGTGGTGGGCCGCATGAAGTTCGTTAAATCGTTCAACTTGATGCGTAGATGAACATAAGATGAGGCAATCGTATCCTTCTTCGGATTTCTGTTTCAGATCTTCCCAAAGCAAATCAAATCGCTTGTTAAAGGCGGGTTGCGGCTTTTGATCAAATGCGATTTCAGCGCCTTGTTCTGAGGTGTGATTCAGGCCAATAAAAGATTGGCATTGTTCAATAAAATCAGGTCCACTGCAAAAGAGGTCTTGAGGCTTGGCGTGTTGTAGGGGGCTTTTAAGGGCCTTGAATTGCTTTTCACCTTTTTCGTACAAGCGCTGAATCGTCTCACTGATCACTTTCATCTCATAAGTGATCAATACGGTGTGTTCTGAATCGAAATGTGAGAGAAACGGAACTCTTTGTGTCATTTCGTCCGATGCGCGTCGGTCGATATTTGCGACTAAATCAATCGAATCTACTGTTGAAATTGAGAGTTGCGTTTCTGGATCAAAGGTGCGAATGCTCTCGATTTGGTCGCCAAAAAACTCAATGCGAAACGGAAATTCATTCGAATATGAAAAGACATCCACAATGCCCCCGCGTACTGAAAAATCACCGGGTTCACTGACGAAGTCTACCCGTTCAAAGTCGTATTCAAAAAGTGTTTCATTTAGAAAGTCTAGCGAAATGGCCTCATTGACATGAAGGGTGAGGTGCTGTTTTTCAAAGGCCTGTGGGCTGATTGTCTTCTCCAAAAGGGCATCGGCATAGGTGACCACCAAAACCGCACTTTTTCTTTGCTGAAGGGTTTGTATCACCTCAGAACGCAGAAGAACATTGGCATTATCCACTTCTTCAATTTCATAAGGTCTGCGATGAGAGGCAGGATAGAAAAGTACCTGCTGATCGGGTAGTAGGTATTGAAGGTCGTTTTGAATGTAGGCCGCTTGTTCTTTGTCTAGGGCAATAATTACCTGAGAGCGATTCGATTGTCTAAATAGTGATGCGGCATGGATTGAAAAGCTGCTGCCAATGAATCCGTTTATGGGATGAATCCCCTTCTCTTCGAGTTTCTTTTGCAGAGATTTAAAGGTGGCTCCCTCAGAAAAGCGTAACAGAATATCGTTCAGGACTTGGCTCATAGCGCGCGGCAAAGATAGGTGCTAAATAGCAATAACCTGGTCTTCTGCAATGACATAAACCGTATCTACTTCGGCTTTTTTAATTCGAGAGATGCCGGTGAAATATCCGAAGGCAGGCAGCACGAGCTGTTTATTCTTGATGTAAAAGCATTTGAGCGAGCGTTTTTCTGACGGGCCAAGTTGAAGGCGGATACTAGGATGAAGGTGTCCACTTATACGATGATTGGCACTTTCATGTTCAGGGTAATGCGCGAAGGTGATCCCTTCAATACGCGTACTTTCTAGTACTTCAATGTCTAGGGCACGAAAGCGCTCTAGGTCGATGATGTCGTGGTTTCCAATGATTAATTGATAGGCGCAGGGGTGCTTACCTACAAATGCTTCAAAAAGAACCCACTCTTGGTTCCATTCAGCGTGAAATAGGTCGCCTAGAATAAGCCATTGCTCTGGCCGATAGCGATCAAAGAGTTGTTCTAAACGCTTATAGTTTTCTTCTTGCGCCTTTAGGGGTAGGGCGGTGCCGTGTTTTCGAAAATGAGCTACCTTGCCCAGATGCACATCGCTTAGAATTACCGACTTTTTGGTGGGCCAAAAAAGTGCTCCACTTGGATCAAGTACAAATTCTTGGTTGGCAAATTCAATGGTTGGATTCATGAGCGCTCAAGTTTGGCCACCATTTTACGAATGCGATCAGCAAGCTTTTCGTTGGACAGTTTTTCGCGCAAGCGGTCAGTGATGATCGGAAATGAAAAAGGGGTGGGTAAATTGCAATACGCCACTAGTGGATCGATTTGTGCGATACGATCTAAGACCTGAATTAATCGGCCTTCTTCAAGTTTGTGTTCGAGCGTTTCACGCTTTGCTTGAAGATAGAGCAAGTTGTCAGGCTCGTGAGATTTGAAAACCTCGAAGAGTAATTGACTGCTGCTTTGCAGGTGTTTTGTTTTAACGGTTTTGTGAGGATATCCCGTGAATATCAATTGACTGATTACGGCAATGTCTCGGAATGTTCTTCGAGACATTTCAGTGATATTGAGGCTGTTATAGAGGTCTTCGAAGAGGTGTCTGCTGTCCCATAAGTTATTCTCATACAACGCGTTGATGTCGATTGGTGCGGTAGCCAATATTTCGAATCCGTAATCGTTGTAGGCTAGCGTGCAACTCAGAGGGTGCAAAAGGCTAATGCGGTAGGCGAGTAAATTGGCGATCGCTTCATGTACAAACCTTCCTTCAAACGGGTAAAAAACGTGATGGTACCCCTCTTTGGTTTGAAATACCTCGATTAAAAATTCATTGGCTTTAGGTAAGTAGCTTTCTTTTTTTTGGCGTTCAAAAATCGGTCGAAGCGCTCGAATTTCGGCATCTTGTTCAGCTTCGATTTGGTGGGCCTGTTGCATGGCTTCTTTTAGAAGGGTTGACATTTCAGAAGAGAACGAAAGCCTTCCGCCCATCCACGAAGGAACCTTGGCTGGTTTGTGCATGGCGCGTTTCACGATCACCTTGAGTTCTTTAAGTCGGATGAATTCTAAATTTCTTCCGGCGAAAGTAAACACATCTCCCGCTTTTAATTGTGAGGCAAACCACTCTTCAACCGTGCCTATAAATCCGCCACTTTGAAAGACTACTTGCAGGGCGGCATCTGAAACTATGGTGCCGATTTGTAAACGATGCCGCATGGCCACACCGCGATTTTCGATCACCATCAGTTGCTGTTCATTACGTGTGACCTTTTTGTATTCGTCATAAGAGGCGAGGCTTTGGCTGCCTTGAACTAGAAAGTTTTGGATCCATTTCCAGTCCTCGATGCTCAGGGACTGATAGCAATGGGTCGATTTCACTTCTTCAAAAAGCCTCGCTTCTTTATATCCCTCTGAGACTGCCAAAGTGCAGCAATATTGAATAAGTACGTCGTAACTTAAAAGATACGGAGTCGGATTCTCCATTGCTTTTTCAGCCACCGCTTTTCTCAATGCCGCGGACTCAATTAATTCTATGGCGTGCGTAGGAACGAAGTAGACCAAACTCGGCACCCCCGGTTGATGGCCGCTGCGACCTGCTCTTTGCATGAAACGCGCAATGCCTTTTGGTCCTCCAATTTGAACGATTGCCTCTACAGGAGCAAAATCCACGCCCAAGTCTAGACTTGATGTACATACAACGGCCTTCAGGGATTCGTTTCTAATGGCATTTTCTACCCACATACGCGTTTTACGATCCATAGAGCTGTGGTGCATGGCGATTTCACCTGCAAGTTCAGGCGCTTCTTCCAGTAAACGCTGGTACCATATCTCGCATTGACTTCGCGTATTGGTAAAAATGAGAACGGTTTTGTGAAGACGAATGCATTGGAGTACCTGAGCAATCAAGTGGATGCCAAGGTGTCCCCTCCAAGGAAACCGTTCTATTTTCTCAGGAATAAGAGGGACAATGCGGATTTCTTTTTTAAGATTTGCTCGAATGCAGATCCAGTCTGTGGGCGTAGCAGTGCACCCTGAGAGCATTTCAAGGGCCAAATGTTCATCTTTGAGCGTGGCTGTTATTCCCCAAAGTTGAAGGTTGCTAGAGAGTGTTTTCAGTCTTGACAAGGCGAGCTCGATGAGGACCCCACGTTTACTTCCCATTAGGTCGTGCCATTCATCTACAACTATCATTTTCATTCGATTGAGCCGCTTACTATAACCCTTAGAGGAGAGCATGAGGTGTAGGCTCTCAGGCGTTGTGACCAACAGATGCGGGTGAACGCGTTGCTGATGTGCCCGTTCTTTCGCTGAGGTGTCTCCGTTGCGCAGTGCCAAGGTTAATCCTAGTTTCATAGATTGATTGGCATATTCTAGCGCTTGATAGATCTCATAAGAGAGCGCACGAAGAGGGGTGATCCAAATCCCCTGAAGTGTTTGACGCGAGGGGTCTATACGCTGTAAGAGCGGCAGCCCAAGTGCATAAGTTTTTCCTGAGCCTGTCGGAGCCATAAGCAAGCCATTTTTTTCGCTATTCACATGACTCCAACATTCTTTCTGAAATTCAAAAGGACGGTAACCTTGACTAAGAAGCCACTCAGTCGCACGTTCAATGTTGTCTTTCTTCATGAAATCAGTGCTTCTAAGTCATCGAGGTGGTTCGCCTCTTCAATCGGTTTGTCTCTTCTCCAACGCAGTATACGCGGAAATCGAGTGGCATAGCCGCTTTTATGCCGAGAGGATTTCGCAATACCCTCAAACGCAATTTCAAAAACCAGCTCCGGAACGACCTGACGAACGGGACCGAATCGCGCAATAGTATTCTTTTTTATCCACTGGTTGATGGCAATAAACTCGTTATCGGTTAGTCCTGAATACGCTTTTGCGAAAGTGACTAGTTCAAGGTCGTTTTCTGCCGTGGTCTGCCACAGTCCGAAAGTAAAATCAGTGTAGAGGTTGCTTCTTCTTCCGTGTCCTCTCATCGCATAGGTAAGCACGGCGTCAATGGTCATGGGGTCGCGTTTCGACTTGTACCATTCTCCTTTTTTTCTACCCACTCGATAAGGTGAATCGAGCTTTTTCAACATGAGTCCCTCACTTCCTTTTACATGTGAGCGCTCTTTTTCTTCAGCGACTTCTTTCCAGTGCGCTGGTTGGATGCGTTCAGACAGATGCAGCACCCCTTTGAATGAAAACGCTTCCAATAGTTTGCGCCGCCTTTCATAAGGTTCATGCCTCAGGTCGATGCCGTCCAATTCTAGCAGATCATAGGCCATGAAGACCACCGGAATTTCAGAACGCAGTTTTTCGCTGTTTTTTTTTCGGCCAAGTCTTTTCTGTAGCAAAGAAAATGGAAGGGGTTTAGCGTCTTGATAGGCCAAGAGTTCTCCGTCAAGCACGCATGAGCGCTCGAGCAGTTCTACCAATGACTGTAATTCTGGAAATACTTCATTCACCAATTCTTCGCCTCGCGACCATAGGTAAAGCGCATTGTTTCTGTACACGAGCTGAGAGCGAATGCCGTCCCATTTGTGTTCAATGGCCCAGTTCTTGGGATCTCCGAGAGAACTAAACGCTTCTTCTAACGGATAAGCTAGGTAAAAAGGATAGGGTTTGGCCTCTTTGGCCTGAGTATTTTCAGCGCGAATAAGTGTCTCAAAGCTGACCGACTGCGGGTTCCAATCACCCATGAGTTTCAGCGCGATTTCGTCGGCCTCGATTCCTGTGTACTTCTCGAGCGCCTTCGTCATAAGGCGTTGGCTGATACCAAGGCGAAAGCCACCAGTAAAAAACTTGTTGAAAGCAAAGCAGCTGAGGTAATCAAGCTTTTGCCAATAAGCGGTTACAAATGCTTTTTTTTCGGCTTCTTCTGCTTTTTTCAGAGGAATGAGTGATTCGAGTATAGTACTAAGCGAGGCGGCCTCTTCGTAAGCCGTTTCTGGTGATTTGCCAACCAATAGGGCTATGGTTTCGGCCAAGTCGCCAACGATATGATACGTTTCTTCGAACAACCACAGTTCAATGCCCGCAACTTCGGCGGCCCATTCTCGAAGTAAAGCTGTATTTATGGCTCTCGGAGGTCTTCTTCCTGAAAGCAGGGCAATCACCCAAATCTTGTCGCGATCTGAAGCGTGTTCGAAATATTGCGCTAGTGCACTTACCTTCTCATTGGTCTTGGTAGTTTGGTCGAGGGCCTCAATTAAACGTGCAAATTCTTTCATGTGAGCTATTCGGATTCATTGGGCTCGTCTTCAAAGGGCGTATCTGCTGTGGTGGCTCTTACCCCTTTGCTATTCAAGTATTTCGCGTAGATATCGGTGTAACCGTGGGTGCAAATCACTGATGCCGCTTCGGTGGCCTCAACAGCGCGGTTGAGTTCATTAAAATCACAGTGATCACTGAGCACGAATCCGGTATCGTAACCTCTTCTTCTTCGTGCCCCTCGAGTAGCCATCCATCCGCTCGCTGCCGCCGTTTTAAAGGGTTCCCATTTCTTTAGCCAGGCGCCATTTTGGGCGTTCGGAGGAGCAATGATTAGTGCGCCTTTATGCGTTTTGGTACTCCAGGCCGCATCGAGTTTGGGGTGTGATGGAAGAGGACTGATTTGGGTGATGACTTCGTTGTGGGCGTAAATGGTCGGATGCAATAAAACAGGTCCAATGGCATGGTTTAAATGGTAGCTCAAGCGCTGTGCCTTTCCGAGCGAATAGCCGAAAAGCACCGAGGTGATTCCTTGCGAAGCATTATGGTGCCACCAGCGTTGAATCTGCTCCAATACTTCAGCTTGAGAGGGCCATCTAAACGCCGGAATTCCAAAGGTGCATTCTGTGATAAATACATCGCATTTTTGTGGTTCAAATGGGGTGGTATACTGGTCGTCATGTACCTTGTAGTCTCCTGAAAAAACCCAAGTTTCTCCTTTGTATGAGGCTTTGATTTGTGAAGAGCCAACGATATGACCAGCTGGATGAAGCGAAAATTGCACGCCATGAATGCTGAAGGTTTCTCCCCATTTTTTTCCACTTGCCGTTATCGCGCCTAAACGGTGTTGCATGATCGGCAGACTATATTCGTGTGCAATGTATTGGCCGTGCCCCCATCGACTATGATCGGCATGGGCATGCGAGATGATGGCCTTGTCTACCGGTTTCCATGGGTCTAAGTAAACATCAGCTTTTGGGCAATATATGCCCTTATCAGAAAATTCTAAAAGCGGATTCTTCATAGCAGATGACACGGTGGCCACTCCCTCTAAACTACAACAATTTGTAACCCTTTTGTGAGTCCTTTTGTCTCAATTTTGAAGCTTTTACCCTTTATGATACCTTCGCGCCCATGGAGTATACAATTCGACCGGCCACTGAAGCGGATGCGCCAGCAATTCTAAGCCTAATCCAGGATTTGGCGGTCTTTGAGAGAGCAGCCGATGAAATGGTGGTGAGTCTGGATGAACTGACGCGCGACGGATTCGGCCCTAATCCTCTTTTTCACTGTTTTGTAGCAGAAACTACTGCAGAAAAGCAGGTGGTGGGTATCGCACTTACCTACCTGCGCTACTCTACCTGGAAGGGGAAGGCGCTGCATCTAGAAGACTTGATTGTCAAAGACGCATTTCGCGGAAAGGGTATCGGCAGTGCGCTATTAGATCACGTCATTGCCTATGGCGCCTCTTTAACGGTAAGGCGCATCGGTTGGGAAGTACTCGACTGGAATACTTCGGCTATCGCCTTATACGAAAGCAAGGGGGCTAAAGTGTTGCGCAATTGGTATGTCGTTCAACTCGACGAAGCGGGTATTGCATTTAATATAAAATCAGATGATTAAACGGGTTTTTAAGTTCGGAGGAGCCTCGGTTAAGGACGCCGAAGGTATACGCAATGTGTTGCGGGTGTTGAAGCATCAAGGTATCAAAGAGGTCTGTCTGGTAGTCTCTGCCATGGGCAAAACGACCAATGCTATGGAAACCGTTGTTTCAAGCTATTATCAAGCCAAGAAAGATCAACATCCTGCGTTACTCGAGGTGGTCAAGGAGGCCTTGACCCCGATTCAAGACTATCACACTGCGATTATTGACGAATTATTTGCAGCGCAATCTGCTGCCGTTCAGACCCAAGTTGACCAATTATTTGAAGAGATGTATGGGTTTTTGACCTGGAACAAGTCATTAAACCACTCGTTTATTTACGATCAAATTGTGGGTTACGGAGAGCTGCTTTCTACCACAATTGTCAGCGCTTTTCTTAACGCCGAAGGGATAGCCAATCGCTTCTTGGACATTCGACAGTTCATCAAAACTGACAGCGTCTACAGAGATGCATCGGTACAATGGGATCAAACTGTCGCGCGACTTCAGCAATTAAATGCATCTGGCGAGTTGCTCATTACTCAGGGTTTTTTAGGAAGTGACGCTAATAATTTCACCACGACCCTAGGAAGGGAAGGTTCAGATTATACCGCGGCAATTTTGGCCTATGCCTTTGATGCCACGGCAGTAAGTATTTGGAAAGACGTTCCTGGGGTGTTAAATGCCGATCCTCGAGCCTTTGAAAATGCCGTTCAGCTTCATCAAGTTTCATACATCGAGGCGATTGAGTTGGCCTTTTACGGGGCATCAGTCATTCACCCTAAAACGCTTCAGCCATTGCAGCGTAAAGGGATACCGCTTTATGTGCGAAGCTTTATTGATTTAGAAAATCCCGGCACTTGTGTTACTGCCGGATCACCTTTGGTGCCCGAAGTGCCCTGCTATATTGTGAAGAAGAATCAGGTGCTTTTGGAGCTTGCTACTCAAGACTTTTCATTTATGGCTGAGCACCACTTGAGTTCGGTGTTCGAGCTATTCGCCACCTACCAGCTTAAGGTGGATCTGATTCAAAACTCTGCGATTAGTTTTAGGGTGTGTCTCGATAACCGCTTTGATCGTTTTGATGGACTAGTGTCGGCACTAGAAAAAGACTATGTGGTGAATTATCAGAAAGGCGTATCGCTTTATACGATTAGGCATTTTGATGAAAAAGCCTATGAGGCGCTTCCGGGAGATGCCAAAATTATTTTAGAGCAGCGAACAGGACAAACACTGCAACTAGTAACCTCAGTTTAAGAAAGAAGTAAAAGAGCAGAAGGTCAACGTATATCAAATGAATGATACCAAACAAACCCAATTTAAAGCTGACCTTCTATGTGCGCTCTTTAAAAGAATCTAGCGGTAAACCCAAAAAAACCACTAGGTTAAAAAATCGTTAACAAAGGTAACAATATAATCGCGAATTTCTTCTCTGGTTTTTAAAAATGCGGCGTGTACTTCGGCAGGGCTTCCTTTCACTTTAGAAGGGTCGCTAAAATTGTGATGCAGTCTTTTTGCATTAGGGGCCGCAATGAACGGACAGTTTTCTTGGGCATGGTCGCAAACGGTTAGAATAAAATCCCAATCGATTTTTGCATATTCATCGACGTGGTTCGAAGTGTGATTTGAAATATCGATGCCGGCTTCTTTCATAATGGCCACTGCGCCAGAATTTAGTCCATGGGTCTCAATGCCTGCGCTGTATATGTTGGCCTTTTCCTTGGCAAAAGTTTTAAGGAAACCATGAGCCATTTGGCTTCTGCACGAATTTCCGGTACAGAGTATGAGCACATTTTTTTTCACGAGACTGAGTTGTTTACATTCTTTATTAAAGAGCTTCTATTTTTTCAAGAATGGTTTTGGCTAACAAGTAATGGCTGTTGTGCGTCCATCCGGCGATATGCGGGCTGAAGAGTACATTGGGCTGCTTTAATAATTCGCGCACGACCTCGTCTTTGAACGTGTCTTCGAAAAGAGCGCTGAATGCCTTGTTCTCAAATTCGAATACATCTAAGGCCGCCCCTCTGACCTTTTGAGATTTTATTCCTTGAAGTAAAGCCTTGGTGTCTATGGCGCTTCCCCTGGCGGTATTGATGAGCCAAAAGGGTTTATGCATCTTTGCGATAAATGACTCGTTGATTAAATGTATCGTCTGCTCGGTTTGAGGGGTATGTAAGCTGATGACATCGGCTTGCTCATAGAGTGTCTCTAGAGGCACTTGCATCGCGTAACGATCGCCCAAGCCATGGATGATGTCATAGAACAGAACTTCACAGTCAAAGCCAGCCAGCCGTTTGGCCAACTGTTTTCCCATATGCCCATAACCGATAATCCCGACGGTGAGATGACTCAGTTCGATTCCTCTATTTTCTGCGCGCTTCCAAATGCCTTGGCGCACTTCTGTATCAGCGATACGCAATCGATTCAACAGAGCCAGTAGCATGCCAATGGCGTGCTCTGCTACTGCATTGCGGTTTCCTTCAGGAGCGGCTATAACTGCTATTTGATTGCTAGCTGCGGCCTCCAGATCGATATTTTCTAATCCTGCACCCACGCGAGCAATGAATTTGAGTGATGAAGCCCTCTCGATCAATGTGTCGTCAATGGGGATACGTGAGCGAATGATCAGTCCTTCGTAGTCGGCTATTCGCACTAAGATTTCGTCGTAACTACTGTTATAATCGGCCTCATTGATATATCCTAGTGCTTCTAGTCCATTCCAAAGCACCGGATGATTGCTGTCTAGGTGCAGCACGCGTTTCATAGGCCAAGGATGAGTTTGGCAATCCAAAAATAAATGAGAATGCCAAAGATGTCATTGCTAGTGGTAATGAAAGGTCCAGTGGCTACGGCCGGATCAATGCCGCGCTGATTCAAAAAGAGCGGAATAAAGGTTCCGATAAGCCCTGCAATGACAATCACAGCGATTAATGAGAATGAAATGGCTGACGCAGTGAGCAAATCGCCCTTCCAAATCCAGGTGCTCAGAAAGAGTAGTGCCGCTAGGATGAAGCCATTTAGCAGTGCAAGCAAAAGCTCTTTAGAAAGGCGTGCGCTAATGCTGCCCTTGATGTCGTCGTTTGCGATTCCCTGAACAATAATGGCACTTGATTGCACCCCGACGTTACCAGCCATCGCCGCGATTAAAGGAGTAAAAAAGAACAGGATGGCGTGCTTTTCAATGATCGACTCGAAGGTGCCCATGATAAAGGCGGCACCTAGTCCTCCTAATAATCCGACAATAAGCCAAGGCAGTCGAGCCTTGGTGAGGTCGAGAATACTGTCGTCGGCGTACACGTCCTGAGTGATACCCGCCCTTTGTTGGTAATCCTTGTCGGCCTCTTCTTTAATCACGTCGACAATATCATCAATGGTAATGCGGCCTACCAGGCGTTTCATTTCATCGACTACCGGAATGGCCTCGAGGTCATATTTTGCCATGATCTTAGCCACTTCTTCAGGATCTTCATTGACCGTCACGTAGTCTACTTTCGGAATATAAACGTCTTTAATGTGGGCGTGATTCGGGCTGATGAGTAGATCTTTCAATGAAAGCCTGCCTTTGAGCACGTTTTCGTTGTCTACTACATAAATCGAGTGCACGCGAGTCACATACTCGGCTTGTGCTCGCATTTCACGCACACAGGTGGTTACTGTCCAGTTTTCATTGACCTTGATAAGCTCTTTGGCCATCAGCCCTCCGGCTGAATTTTCGTCGTATCTGAGCAGTTCAATGATTTCTGCGGCGTGCTCTCTATCTTCGATCTCAGAGATCACCTCTTGCGCAAGCTCAGAAGGCAATTCAGTGATAATATCGGCCGCATCATCGGTGTCGAGTTCAGAAAGTTCTGAGGCAATTTCCACAGCGCTCAATCCCTTAAGGATCTCTTCTCTCTGATCTTCATCGATTTCGGTGAGCACGTCGCCTGTGCGCTCAGAATCAAGAGTGCGAATGAGAAATAATGCCTCTTGAGGCTCGAGTTCATTGACGATCTCGGCGATATCAGCATAGTGAAAGTCTGCGAAAAAAGTCTTTAGCTCGATTTCATTCTGGGCCCCGATCAGTGATTGGATCGTTTCTAAAACGTCTGGGGTGAGTTTAAAGGGCTCCATGTTCGATGCGTGTACTTAAGTCGATAAAGTCTGCTACAGAAAGTTGCTCTGGTCGCAGGTCAAAGATAGCATCTTCTTTAAGACCGGGCGAAATTTCAAGAGCCTTTAGACTATTTCTCAAGGTCTTACGTCGCTGATTGAAGGCGGTTTTCACCACAAGGCGCAGCGTTGATTCTCTGCACTGCAGTTCGGTTTCTGGTTTGCGTCTGAGAATGATTACGCCAGATTGCACTTTAGGAGGAGGGTTGAAGACTTGGGGATGCACGGTAAAGGCATACTGAGCATCATAGTAAGCTTGAACGAGCACGCTTAAGATACCATAGCTTTTGCTTCCTGGTTTTTCGCAAATTCGTTCGGCAACTTCTCGTTGAAACATGCCCGTGAATTCTACCACCCGATGCCTGTGCTCGAGCATCTTAAAAACGATTTGCGATGAAATGTTGTAAGGAAAGTTGCCTGTAATTGCCAAAGAATAACCGCTAAAAATTTCATCGAGGTTGAGCTTTAGAAAATCGGCTTCTCTGATGTTTAGATGCGGTGAAGGATACGCAGATTTGAAGGTGTGTTGAAGATAGGCAATTGATTCGCGGTCGAGGTCTATGGCCTCAATTTCAATGGGTTTTTGAATTAAGAATTGCGTGAGTACTCCGGTTCCTGGACCGATTTCAATCACGTGCTTGTATCCATCAAGACTCAGGGTGTTTGCAATTTTCTCGGCGATGCCGTGATCGGTCAAAAAGTGTTGGCCTAGTTGTTTTTTGGGGGTAACCCCATCGGTTTTTTTAGCGGAATGTTTCACTGCTTCGGATTGACTTGCGCACGGCCAATAAGTTCGAGTTCGGTGGTGAATTCGAGTGCATCGGTTCCAAACTGTTCACGATAGGCCCGGTTTATGCGTTCGGCATCTTCGGCTTTGAAATGATTGAGTGTTGCTTGGTTCGGACAAAGGTATTGAACTGAGAAACTCAATCCTTGTGCTGTGGATTCAGAAGGGTTGATCCGGGTGAACGTCGCCTCTCTGAATTTACCGGTAGCCAGCATCAGCGGGATGTGTTTTTCACGCATGTAATCCGTCCATTCTGAAGCTATAGTTGACTCAACATGGGTGGTTACATTGTAAATAATCATCATTGTGAAATCAGGTCAAAGTGGGTATAGGGTACGAGTGCTTTTGGAATCGCTATACCTTCGGTGCTCTGGTGATTTTCTAAAAGCGCCGCCACTACTCTTGGAAGCGCTAAGGCACTGCCATTTAGCGTGTGTGCTAGTTGTTTGTTTCCTTGGGCATCCTTAATTCGCAGCTTTAGACGGTTCGACTGAAAGGTTTCAAAATTTGAAACAGAGCTTATTTCAAGCCATCTTTTTTGGGCCGCCGAATAGACTTCAAAGTCATAAGTGAGAGCCGAAGTGAAGCCAAGATCTCCTCCGCACAATTGTAAGATGCGATAAGGAAGCTCAAGTGCCTCAAGAATCGTTTTGACATGATCTACCATAGCCTCTAAAGCGTGGTACGAGTTTTCAGGTTTTTCAACGCGAACAATTTCCACTTTATCGAACTGATGCAGTCGATTTAGTCCACGCACATCAGATCCATAGCTTCCGGCCTCACGTCTGAAGCAAGGGGTGTAAGCCGTCATCGCGATGGGTAATTCTGAATCCGAAAGTAGTACGTCTCTCAATAGGTTGGTGACCGGAACCTCTGCGGTCGGAATCAGGTACAGGTTGTCGTTGGTGACATGGTACATTTGCCCTTCTTTATCAGGCAATTGTCCTGTTCCGTAGCCTGAGGCTTCATTCACTAGGTGAGGAGGCTGAATTTCTTGATAGCCTGCAGCCACATTTTGATCTAAGAAAAAACTGATCAGCGCGCGCTGCAGCCGCGCCCCTTTTCCTTTGTACACCGGAAATCCGGCCCCCGCAATTTTAACGCCCAATTCAAAGTCGATGAGGTCGTATTTTTTGGCGAGGTCCCAGTGTGGAAGCGCGTCGTCTGACAGTTGAATCAGATTTGAAGACCGGTATACTTCTTTGTTATCAGCCTCTGACTTTCCGGTAGGAACAGACGTGTGCGGTGTATTTGGAAGCTGATAGAGCGCTTGGGTAAGGGCGTCTGCCTTTTCGGTGAGCTCGTCTTGAATGGTTTTTGATTGATCTTTGAGTATGCCAGTCCGAGCCTTAAGTGCTTCAGCTTGAGTGCTATTTCCGGATTTAAACAACGATCCAATCTCTTTGGCAAGCGCGTTGGCCTCGGCCAAGATCTTATCTAATTCGGTTTGAAGTGCCCGACGCGATTCATCTAGCGCCTGTATTTGTTCAATTTGTTCACGTACATCGAGTCCTCTTTTGCTTAAGGCGGAGATGACCTGGTCTTTTGATTCGCGAATCGTGTGAAGTTCAAGCATGAAGTCGAATTTGCAGCAAAAGTAGAAAAACCTAGAATAGCAGCGACTTTTTGAAGTAGTTAAGCGTGTTCAATTGATCCTCTTTCAACTGAACGCTTAAGGCCTCTAGTGAATCGAAGCGTTTTTCGCTTCTCAATCGTTTGTGTAGTTCAACGACAATGGGTTTTTCGTAGAGGTCCCCTTCGAAATCAAAGAGATGTACTTCTAAATGCAATCCATCTGAGGCTACGGTCGGATTTTGACCAATATTCATCATCCCATTCACCCAAGTGCCATTGAGGTCTGCCCTTATGGCATAGACCCCATGTGCAGGCAACAGCTTTTTTGTATCTATCTGGGCAATATTTGCAGTCGGAAACCCGAGTGTGCGTCCGAGTCCTTTGCCCTTGACTACTATTCCGCTTAAGCTATAGGTATATCCGAGGTATTGATTTGCCTGGTGTATGGCCCCTTCTGAGAGTGCGTTGCGAATCTTTGTAGAGCTCACTGCTACGTCATCAATGTCTTGAGCCTCAATTTCGGTTACCTCAAAATCAAAGCGCTTGGCAAAGTAATGCAGGTCAACGCTGTCCGCTTCACGATTGCGCCCAAAGCGATGGTCATAGCCGACAATAAGGTGCTTTACTTTGAGGTGCTTCACTAATACTTCTTCGACGTATTCTCTTGCCGTAAGTCTTGAAAACTCTTTTGAGAAGGGATGCACAACGAGCACGTCTAAACCCAACAAGTCTAGTCGACTCGCTTTTTCTTCAAGGGTGCTGAGCATCTTTATCGCGGTATCTTTTTGTAATACCTCTCTCGGATGAGGCGAAAAGGTAAGAAGGCACGAATTTAGATGGTTCTTTTTAGCCACTTCGACTACCCTTTCAATGATCTTCTGGTGCCCAATATGTACCCCATCAAAGGTACCTATGGTGAGCACAGTACCCCTTTCACTGCGGTATGCTTCTATGCGATCTAACCTTTCCATTCGCCTCTGCGCTCTCATCCTTCAAAAATAAGAAGTGTCCTCACTATTTAGTGTTAGCGAATGGCTAAGTATTATTAAACGTGTTCATGGCCGTTTCTAAACCGTTGAAGGCAAAGGTCTTTACTGCCTCTACCGATTGGTTTAATCGCTCTTTGAGTTGTTCGGATTCTTCGGCAGTCCACCGCCCTAAAACATAGTCAATTTGATGTCCTTTCGAAAAGGTGTCGCCTATTCCAAAACGAAATCTTGGATAGAGGGTGGTCTCAAGTCGCGCTTGAATATCTTTTAACCCATTATGCCCGCCATCACTGCCTTTAGATTTCATGCGAATGGTTCCGAATGGAAGATTGAGGTCGTCAGTGATCACCAGTAGTTGACCAACCGGGATGTGTTCTTGTTGCATCCAATAGAGTACGGACTTTCCACTTAAATTCATGAAGGTGTTGGGCTTGAGAATAACGAGTTCTCTGCCTTTGTATTTCACTCTTGAAACCTCGCCCAATCGGTTTGAGCTAAAAGTTCCTTCGAGGGCATCACTGAGTTTTTCGGCGATTTTAAATCCGATATTGTGCCGTGTTTCTTCGTATTCAGGTCCAATATTGCCTAAGCCGACGATAAGAAACTTTTTCATAGGGCGATATTCTCTAGAGCAATGCTGTTTAAAGGTAAAAAAAAGACTGACCCCCTTTAAAGAGGGGGTCAGCTAGACAAAAATAAGGATGTCGAATCAATGAATTATTCAGCAGCCTCTGATGCTTCTTCTGCAGCAGGAGCTTCTGCGCCATCCGCAACTTCTTCAGTCTCTTCAACCTCTTCAGCCACGGCATTTCTTGAGGTTTTCACCTGAACAATTGAAGTGTTGTCAGGGTGCATGAAGGTATAGTCGTCAGAAAGAATGTCTCCTACAGAGATGGTACCGCCAATTCTCAGTTTTGAAATATCTACAGTAATGAAGTCCGGAAGATTCGCAGGCAATGCCTTGACGGTGAGCTTGCGATTTCTGAACATTAAGCGCCCTCCGTTGATTACCCCGGGTGCGTTTCCATTTAATTTCACTGGAATTTCCATCGTCACTGCGCGATCTTCGAACAGTTGGTAGAAGTCGACATGTAAAATTTTGTCGCTTACTGGATGAAATTGAATGTCTTGCATTACCGCAGCAAAACGATCTCCTTCTTTGAGCTCAATTACCACTGTGTGCGCGTTTGGAGTGTACACAAGGGGCTTGAAGCTTTTTTCTTCTGCCATAAAATGAACTGGCGATTCCCCCCCGTATAGCACGCAAGGGACCATTTCAGCATTACGTAGGGCCTTACTAGCCTTCTTGCCCACGCTTTCTCTTTTAGATCCTTTGATTGTAATTGATTGCATGTAAAAAAATTAAAGTATAAACTTTGATGAGATTGAGGTGTTGTTGTGCACGCGATGCATCACATCTGCAAACAGATCGGCACATCCCAGCACCTTTATCTTCTTTGATTCGTGTTTCTTGTCAATCGAGTCAGTGATAATGAGTTCGCTTAATTTCGATTGTTCTATTTTCTTGTAGGCATCTCCTGATAGTAAACCGTGGGTGGTAATCGCTCTAACACTTTCTGCACCGCGCTCGATCATGAGGTCGGCTGCCTTCGTAAGTGTTCCGGCGGTGTCTACCATATCGTCAACGAGCACGACGTTTTTGCCTTTCACCTCACCGATGAGCTCCATATGAGTCACCACATTGGCTTTTTCTCGCTGCTTGTAGCAGATAACCACGTCTGACTCAAGTGCTTTTGAGTACATATACGCACGCTTAGAACCCCCCATGTCAGGTGAGGCCATGCACAAATTAGGCAGGTTTAGATTCTTGATATAAGGAAGAAAAATCGTAGAAGCAAAAAGATGGTCTACGGGTTTTTCAAAGAACCCTTGAATTTGATCGGCATGGAGGTCCATGGTGATGATTCTCGTAGCTCCGGCAGTTTCGAGCATCTTGGCTACTAATTTTGCCGCAATCGGAACCCTTGGTTTGTCTTTACGGTCTTGTCTCGCCCAACCAAAGTAGGGCATCACCGCGGTGATATGTCTTGCTGATGCGCGCTTTGCTGCGTCGAGCATGAGCAACATTTCCATCAAATTTTCAGAACTCGGATTCGTAGATCCGATAATGAAGACGCGTGTTCCTCGAACAGACTCTTCAAAACTTGGCTGAAATTCACCGTCAGAGTACCTAGAGAAATTCACCTGGCCTAACGGCATACCGTAAGCCTCTGCGATGCGTGTCGCTAAGGCTGTACTCTGTGTACAGGCGAAAATCTTTGGGGTTAAAAGGGTACTAGACATCCGAAAAGCCTCATTTCAAGGGAGGTGCAAATTTAAATAAATAATTTACCTGCCCATCATTGCTGATGAAAAATCCGGACAATAAACCCAAATATTTACTAATTTTGCCGTCCACTTGCCTTGGTGGCGGAATTGGTAGACGCGCTGGATTCAAAATCCAGTTTCTTCGGGAGTGTGGGTTCGATTCCCACCCAAGGTACAGATAAATAGCTTCAAGGCAGCCCCGAGGGGGCTGTTTTGATAAAAATTAAAGCCCATCAAGCGTTGCTTGTTTGGGCTTTTGTTTTTTATCAAATGCGCAGGTGCAGCCTGGCCTTGAAGCTATTTTCAACATGTTCGCAGTGGGAAGATGGTCCGCATGGACCATCATCTCCCACCCAAGAATGAGGGCTAATCTTCGTTAGTCTGCTCTGTTTTAACGCGCGTCCATGTCTGATCGGCATCTAGACGGTAGCTTCCTTCGAAGTCAAAGCGGCATTCATCAGGGCTGAGTAGAGAGAGAAACAGTCCTTTGCCCGGTTTGTTATAAAGGTGATACACCTTACCAACTACCGGTTCAAAGCTGAAAGAGGCCTGATAGACTTTTTGATTGTCTTCAACCTCTTTCATCATGGTTTCGTAGGCTTTTTTAAGCTCGTCAATGCGCGCCTGAAAGCGCGCATTGACCTGATGCGCTCCGCGCTGTTTCCAGCCGGTGAGATCAGTCGGTTGAATTACAGGGCCTGTAACACTTGTACTGTACGGTTTTAGAAAGGCATCAAATTGTTCACTTTCTTCATTGTACACTACAGCATCTGGACGTTTCTTAGCGCTCAAGGTGTTTGGTGATTTTCGACGAAGTCGGATCGGTGGTTGAAAGATAGAAATCAATCAGTAGACCCTCAGGGCTGACGAGGTATTTTTGAAAATTCCACTTTACACTACTTGATTTCACACCGTTGGCTGTTTTATCAGTCAACCATTGATAAAGTGGGTGCATTTGACTGCCTTTAACCTTTACTTTCTCAGTGAGTGTAAAGGTCACTCCAAAATTGAGTTCACAAAAGGATTGAATTTCTTCGGCCGATCCGGGTTCTTGATTGCCAAATTGATTGCAAGGCACTCCTATGATTTCTAGGCGGTCACTGTACTGGGTGTAGAGCGCCTGAAGTTTTTTGTACTGAGGTGTGAACCCGCAGGCTGATGCCACATTGACAAACAGTAAAAACTTACCCTCAAAAGCATTCCAGTCAATGGGGCTGCCGTCAAGTTTTCTCAGGGCCACATGAGGCATAACAGTGGGTTGTTTCTCGGGCTGGTTCATCTTGGATAGGACAGATTGTATAGAAGAGACGAGCTTCATTACGAATAAATATAACGATGCAACTCTGCCAATTTCTCAGGCGTATCAAAGGCACCCCCATAGAACGAAGTTACAGTGGCAGAGGTGTCATCTTTGATTCCTCTTGATGAAACACATAGGTGCTTGGCATCGATGATCACAGCGACGTCTTCAGTTTCTAGAATAGACTGCAACTCTACGCCTATCTGGTTCGTCAGTCGCTCTTGTACTTGTGGTCGTTTTGCATAGTATTGAACAATCCGGTTCAATTTTGACAATCCGATCACTTTGCCTGACGAAATATAGGCCACGTGAGCCTTTCCGATGATCGGTACAAAGTGGTGCTCGCAATTCGAGTAAAAGGTGATGTTCTTTTCAACGAGCATCTGACCGTACTCGTATTTATTTTCAAATAGGGCCACCTTGGGCTTATTCGCCGGATTCAGTCCAGAAAAAATCTCATCGATGTACATTTTTGCCACACGCATCGGTGTGCCTTTCAATGAATCATCATTAAGATCGAGGCCCATCACATGCATGATTTGTTCAAATAGTTCGGCGATTTGCTCCTTTTTTTGTCGATCGCTTAACACAAAGGCGTCTTCACGCATAGGGGTTTCTAGTCCGGTATACAGGTGATCGTCTCCGATTTCGTCAATGTCTAAATGAGTAAAGGCAGACGATTTTAGCGCTTTTTCAATAAGCGTCTTAGAATTGTTCATAGCAGTGTATCGTTTAATTAACGCAACACCAACAAAAGTACAACTTTTGTTTAACTAAAAACTAAAAATATTAAACAATCCTAATGAGGTAGTTTTGGACGTAGCATGCCGTAGGCGAAGGTTCCGGCAATGGCTGAAATCAAAACTACGATTACAGGTAAAAATCCCGCTCCAATCAAAGTAAAGATCGGGCCTGGACATGCGCCAGCAAGACCCCATCCGAGACCAAAGATGGTTCCACCAAACAAATAGTTCTTCCATCCCTTTTCTTTTGGGGGGATGATTATTTCTTCCCCTGAAAACGACTTGAGCTTTGACCGTTTGATCAGTTGTATTCCAATCACCCCAACAAATAAGGCCGATCCAATGATCCCATACATGTGAAAAGAATCAAATTGAAACATCTCAATAATGCGAAACCACGAGGAAGCTTCTGACTTGAACATTATGATACCAAAAGCGACACCTGTCAATAAGTATTTTATCGTGTTGATCATGACTTAGGCAAATAAAAGGGGATAAATAAAGTGAACCATGAGCAGTCCTCCTGCAAAGAAACCGACGACTGCAATTAAAGAGGGCAGTTGTAAGTCGCTAAGGCCTGAAATGGCATGCCCTGAAGTGCAGCCTCCGGCATAACGCGAGCCGAATCCTACAAGAAACCCACCGATTGCAATTAATAGTAGACTTTTCGGATTCGACAGTGCCTCAATAGAGAACAATTGCTCTGGAAGATACGCTTGACCTCCGTCATTAAATCCGTACTGTTGAAGCCATTCAATAGTATTTTGAGAGATGGCCACTGAAGTGTCGTTACTCAAAAAGTTTACCGCGATGAAACCGCCTAGAATGGCGCCAACACTAAAAATGAGGTTCCAGCGTTGGGCCTTCCAGTCAAACTTGAAAAAATCACAGGCTTTATTACCTCCAATGGCTGCACACAGGGTTCTGAGGTTACCAGACATACCAAAATTGCGTCCTGAAAGGATGAGAAAGAACATGACCGCTGCAATCAGCGGACCTGACACATACCAAGGCCAGGGGTTGAGCATTGCTTCTAGCATAGAATTAACTTTTTAGAAATTCAAAAATAAAATGAATTTAGGGTACCCGGATGTAACCTAGGTTACCTAGATGCGTGAACTGATTCAAAACTCTTTTCAAAAACCTAAAGAATTATACGTCTTCTCCTTTGAGCATCTTATTCCAGTAGAGATAAGGCAGCCCGAATTTCTTTAGCATCCACAGTCTCCAATGCTCTTTTGAGCTATCAAAGACTAGCATTTGTTTGAGTTTTGGATCAGGAGTAAAGTTGTTGTCGTAATCAAATTCGGCAAGCACCATCTTACCGAATCCTGTTACAAGTGGGCAAGACGAGTAGCCGTTGTAGCTCTTATCTCCTAGACTATTTTGCTTGCGCAGCTTAAAGATGTTGTCAATCACCACAGGCACTTGCTTGCGTATGGCAGCCCCGGTTTTGGCGGTAGGCACACTGGTGACGTCTCCTACACCAAATATGTTCGCGTATTTGGTGTGTTGTAGGGTGTGTTTATGCACGTCAAGCCATCCGGCTTCATTGGCCAGCGCAGATTCTCGTATAAATTTCGGTGCGGCTTGAGGGGGTGCTAAATGCAGGAAGTCAAACGGTACGGCGATACGTCCATCATCAGTTTTAGTCGCTCCAAACGCATTTTGGGGATCCCAAGAGCAGCCTTCTTTCTGACTGAAACAAGCGTGATCTTCAGGGGTTTTATCCGTGAAGTAAACGATCTTATTTTTTCCGTCAATTTCTACTGGATTGTGATAGGGATGAAAATGAATATTATAGCGACGGATGACCTTCATGAGTGTTTCTCGAATCACAGGAACGCCGAAAATAGTTGTTCCGGGGGTGGCAAACATCAGGTTGGTCTTGGCGGCTAGGCCGTTTTTGCGGATGTAATCTGCTGCTAGATAGGCGATTTTTTGTGGTGCTCCACCACACTTTATAGGCGTGGCCGGTTGGGTGAAGATGGCATTACCACCTTTAAAAGCCTGAAGCGACTTCCAGGTGTGTTCTGGATCAGTGTAGTTGCTGCAAACCGCTCCACTCTTCATGGCCTCTTCTAGTCCCTTGATCATGCTGGGCTCCATCACGAGTCCGGGAGAGACTACCAAGTAGTCATAGGCTATTGTGCCGCTTTCTTTCGTAGAAACGCTATTGTTCTCAGGGTCAAATGTGTCAACTGCGTCTTTGATCCAGGTAACTCCTTCTGGGATCAAATCTGCCATGGGTCTTGCTGTTTTTTGATAGTCA
>JBJOGS010000092.1:0-20310 GCA_046048095.1 Bacteroidota bacterium | reverse complement strand
ATACACTTCACCATCAATATCGGAATGGTATTAGGGATGCTTCCGACCATAGGCATTCCACTACCCTTTTTCAGTTATGGCGGATCAGGACTGTTTTTCTTTATTCTAATGTGCTTTCTCTTTTTGAAGATGGACGCCAACCGTCATAAAACCCACTTTAATTAACCCTTTATCGTCGTTCGATTAAAAGTGAACTGCTTGAGGTCTTTGAGCACATTCACCGCCTCTTCTACATAGAGGTCCCGGGCGAGTTCTTTATGCCAACGATTGCGCTTTTCTCTTAGAATAGAATCTTTCAAAAACAAGGCCTCTTCGTATTTTAAAGAGCTAAAATTCAGTTTTGAATCGTAAGTATCCAACTTTTTAAAGCGATCGGTGCGCTGACGAAGCTCTTCTTTTTCTTTGCGGTATTCTTCTAGACCCAAGTAGGCTGTGTTATCGTCGCGCTGCTGCTTGATCCATTGGGCTTCTTCTTCAAGCAACTTGATATAAGGATTCGATTGAATGCGCTCGTTGCTATTGCTAATCACTCGATCGAAATCAATCTGCTTGCTCCAAGGCTTGAATGCGGCTGGTTCTATTTGATCCCAAGCAAGCGGATTTTCTTGATCGCGTTCTCCTATATCGACATACGCATAACGATCAGGCATCACAATGTCGCTAGAAACTCCTTTGAGCTGCGTCGAACCCCCATTGATCCGGTAAAATTTCTGGGTGGTCAACTTCAGTGCCCCTAGGTCTCCTAAATCGTTTGAGCGAATGATGTTAGAAAGCGGTATGACGTTTTGAACCGTGCCTTTGCCATAGGTTTGTCTGCTTCCTAAGATGATGGCGCGTTTATAATCTTGCATGGCAGCCGCAAGAATCTCTGAGGCCGAAGCTGAGAGTTCATTAACTAAAATCACTAAAGGACCGTCATAAAGCACCGAAGCATCCTTATCGCGTTGAATCTCTCTGCGGTCACCAGAGGCCTTCACTTGAACGATGGGGCCCTCTTCGATGAAGTATCCTGCCATATCCACCACCGTTTGCAGCGATCCGCCACCGTTGTCACGCAAATCAAGTATAATGCCTTCGACATTTTCTTCTTTGAGGCGCTCAATTTCGGCCTTTATATCTGTCGCGGCGTTTCGCTCACTGTAGTCTTCGAAATCGACATAAAACTTCGGAAGATTGATCAGGCCATACTTCTGGGTCTCATCAATAATAGTGGCACTTTTGGCATAGCTCTCTTCAAGTTCAACGACATCGCGAACAATGGCCACCTCTTCTATGCTGCCCGTCACGCGTTTCACCGTCAAAAATACGGTGGTACCCTTAGGGCCCTTGATCAGCTTAATTGCGTCGTCTATTCGCATCCCAGTAATTTCAACCGGCTCTCCTGTTTCTTGGCGCACTTTGGTGATTTCGTCCCCTACCTCTAAGGCTTTGGCACGCCACACAGGCCCCCCCGAAATGACCTCAGCAATGAAGGTGCCCTCTGGCTTCTTTTGCAGGCGGGCCCCAATCCCTTCAAATTTTCCGGACATATTCATGTCGAAAACATCCTTATCGGCAGGCGCCATATAGTTGGTATGCGGATCAAAGGTTTCTGCTACCGCACCGATGAACGAAGCAAAATAATCGTCACGCTCAAGGTCTTCTAGAAAACTGTAATAGTCATCTAGCGTCTTCAATAAGTCTTTTCGCACCGCCTCTTCGGCCTCTTTGAGTGCCTTGGCGTCTAACTCTTCTACCTCAAGGGCTTTCACCTGCTTCTCAATTTTAGCATCATAGGCCGGAAGCAGATTGAGTGTCAATTGATCTTCCCAACGCTCTTCGAGTTGTTTTCTAGATGAAGCGAATTCCAAGGCCTCATAATCCACCGTTACTTCACGCGATTTGAACTTAATGGGCTTCGAAAGCACCGCTTTGTAGAGCTGTTGCGACTCATTGATACGAAGCATCAAGGTTTCATAGACCAGATCGAAAAACTCTAACTCTTTATTCTTCAATTGATCGTCGATATCAAGCTTATAGGCTTCAAACTTTTGCAAGTCTTCAAGTAAGAAGTAGCGTTTAAGGGGGTCAAGGCCCTCTATAAATCGATCATAGATTTCGGCAGAGAAGGCATCGTCTAACTGCTTAGGGCTATAGTGGCCCTTTTCAAGGACATAAGTAATCAGATCAATAAGCAGCTTGTCTTTATTGTCTGTCTCAAAAGTATTAGACTCGGTAAAACTGCACGAAGCAAAAGCAAAAACGAGGACAAATAGTCCAAAAACCACATTCTTTTTCATACGACAACGGGCTCTTTTAGCTATCTAAGTTACTGAAAATGCAACGTGCAAACCCAATATTCTCGCTACATTTGGATTAAAATTAACAGCTTGAAAAAACCATTGATTCTCGTTTGTAACGACGACGGAATTACCGCTCCTGGAATTTTAAACCTTATTGAAAGCGTCAAAGACCTGGCAGAATTGGTCGTAGTCGCTCCAGACAGTCCACAGTCAGGAATGGGACATGCCATCACCATCGACAGCACCCTAGAAGTCAACAAGGTACAGCTCGATTCGAGTCTCTCAGACATTCGAGCCTACTCTACCAGTGGTACTCCAGCAGATTGTGTGAAACTTGCCTTACACGAAATTCTCGATGTGAAGCCCGATTTATGCATCTCAGGCATTAACCACGGGGCGAACTCGTCTATTAACGTGATTTATTCAGGCACCATGAGCGCAGCCATAGAGGCGGGAGTAGAAGGCATTCCGGCTATCGGATTTTCGCTGCTCGATTTCTCTTGGAATGCCAATTTCAGCGCATGCCACAGTGTGGTTCGCACCTTGGTCTCTCAGGCCTTAGAGAAAGGCATACCCGAAGGCACCGTGCTCAATGTAAATATTCCTAAAACCGATGGAGCTCCGGTAAAAGGCATCAAGGTCTGCCGTCAAGCGCGCGCCAACTGGAAAGAAAAGTTTGATAAACGCATCAGCCCTTCAGGAAAAGAGTATTACTGGCTCACCGGGGACTTTGTGCTGCTTGATCAAGGCGAAGACACGGACATAGCCGCCCTCGAAGCCGGATACGTCTCTGTGGTACCCACCCAATTCGACCTCACCTCGTACCACAGTATGACGCATGTGAACTCTTGGAACCTCAAACTCTAAGCTTCAAGCTGCGCTGCAAGAGCACTGCAGTGGATTGCGCTATCTTTGAGACAGCATTAAGAATTTTAAAGTGAAGTACTACCTCATCGCCGGAGAAGCCTCAGGAGACCTACACGCCTCTAATCTCATCCAGGCCTTATCGAAAATCGATCCTCAAGCTTCATTTAGGGCGATGGGTGGCGATCTCATGGAAGCGCGGGGTGCCACACTAGACTTTCACTTCAAGAGCATCAGTTTTATGGGGTTCTTTGAGGTGCTCACTCACCTCTTTACGATTAAAAAACGCTTCAACGCTTGCAAAGCGGCAATACAATCGTTTCGTCCAGACGCCTTAATACTCATCGATTTCTCTGGCTTCAATCTACGTATGGCCCAATGGGCAAAAAGAGCGGGATTTCAAGTACACTATTACATCGCCCCTCAAGTGTGGGCCTCGCGCCCGAAGAGGATCGAGACGATTAAAGAAAGCGTAGATCATCTCTATGTCACGCTGCCCTTCGAGCCCGATTTTTATGCGAAACATCACTATAAAGTGCACTTTGTCGGGCATCCACTACTCGATGCCCTGCCCACCGATTCAGGCCCCACTGACTCATTTCACGCTGCTCATGGTCTAGATGATCGACCCATTATTGCGTTGCTTCCAGGAAGTCGAACTCAAGAGATTCGACGCATGCTTCCAGCCATGCTGGCCGCCACTTCATCTTTCACCAACTATCAAGTACTCATCGCCGGAGCACCGGGCCACGATATCAGTACCTACGAACCCTTTATTGACTCGAATTCAACGGTACTCTTTGGGGTCACCCAATCCATGGTACGCGCAGCACACATGGCCCTTGTGACCAGTGGCACCGCCACCCTCGAAACCGCACTCTTAAAAACACCTCAAGTGGTCTGCTATAAAACCAGTCCCCTTACCTATGCCTTGGCAAAACGACTGGTTAAACTCAACTATATCTCGTTAGTCAATCTCATACTCGACAAGCCCTGTGTGACCGAACTCATTCAAGAGGCCTGTACCCCAAATCAAATTGCACTTGCACTGCAGCGTCTAGAAGAGGCTTCTTACCGCGCACAAATGCTCGAACAGTATGCTCTGCTCGAGAAAATGCTCGGTCAAAAAGGAGCCAGTGAACGCGCCGCGAAAGGCATTTATGAGAACACCCTTTTCGCTCATCAGCAGGCTACTGGCCTATCTCGCTAGCGGAATATACTTCGCTGATCACCTCAGCACCTCACCCTACCTCTTACTGCTTGTTTTTTGCAGCTATCTTCTAAGTTGCTACCACTGTGGCTTTGCCGTCCAAGAGAGTTTTCAACTCGCCCTATGGGTGCTGGTCGGTGCACATTTTATGCGCGCCAACACGAAGCCCCTTGAATGGCCTGAAAAGGCGCTGGTAAGCATTAGCGCTTATAACCGTAAAACACCGAAGCGCTATCTCTTTGAAGCTGAAGGAATCGGCGGACCAATTTGGCTCTATACCAAAGACTCACTCGAGAGCGGGGCGCTTTATGCCGTTACACTGACACCGTTTGAAGGTCAAGAGAATGCCGCCACCGCAAGGGCATTCGTAAACGACTACCTCTTGATCGCCTCACCAGAGGGCCCATCACTCAGAGCGAGAATCATCGCGCGGTGGCGAGCGCTGGGCGTTCGCCCAGCGCAGCTCGGACTTTTAGCCAACATCATGGTCGGTGAACGCGGCTTGATTTCTGAAGAACTTAAAAAGGAGTTTAGACATTTAGGCGCCTCTCATATGTTAGCTATTTCTGGATTGCACATAGGCGTACTTTATGCCTTGCTTCGCACCATACTCTTCTTTCTACCTGCTGCTTACAGAGATCCTTTACTGGTAGGCTGCTTATGGGTGTACGCAAGTATAGCCGGATTTAGCCCCTCGGTAGTTCGCGCCACCCTGATCTTGAGCTTGTATGCGCTGAGCAAGCGAGTAAAGCGTATCGTCTCTACAGGGCATATTTTGGTCGCCTCAGCATGGATAAGTCTAATGATCTCTCCTAAGCTTCTTTTCGATTTAGGATTCTTAATGAGCTATTCAGCAGTAGGCGCTATTGTATTGAGCATGCCCCTGCTCAAGGCATTCGAACCCAATCAAAAAGTGTGGCGCTACCTCTATTACCTCTGCGGGGTGAGTTGTGCAGCGCAGTTAGGAGTTGCCCCTATTGCATTAGTCACGTTTAAATCAATCTCATTGTGGTTTTTAGTGGGGTCACTGGCCCTGTTGCCGCTTATGCCCTTCATTCTTGGAGCGGGCCTCATCGCGCTGACCTTTGCCGCGGGGGCAGCACTAGGTAACCAGGTGCTATCAGTGGTGTTATCTATAGTGCACTATTTAGTGCAATGGGTACCTTCACCACTTCATGTTGAGTGGTTTACGAAAACGCATGCCTTATTGTACTACAGCGTGCTAGCCGTGTTAATGTACTTCGCCCATAAGTCGCTTGATCAGCGGAGAAGCCAACAGCACCACTACCCCTGAAACGAGTGAGTACTGGGCAATGAGCTGAAATCCGTCGGTGTATAGCCCAAGGGTTTGTAAGGGATCTGAGGCCGCTGAACCCGATTCAACTGAGAGCTTTTTTCCAATGAATCCAACTACCTGAAAAGCGAAAGCTGAAGACAAAAACCAGACCCCCATCATAAAGGCGACAATGCGCTTGGGAGAAAGAGAGGTGATTTTTGAGAGTCCTACCGGAGACATAAACAACTCCCCTACCGATAGCAGCAAATACATCACAAAAAGGTATCCGAATGGAACCAAACCTGCAGCATTCGCGCTCGCCCCCGAAATGGCCAACACGTAAAAGCTAAGCCCTGCGAAAACCAATCCTAATCCGAACTTATATGGGGTTCGGGGGTTTAATCCGCGCTTAGCCAGCCAGGTCCAGAGCACTGACAACGGAATCGCAAATAAGATGATAAACATCGGATTGAGTGAGTTGGTCTGCGCGGCAGACATAAAGGTAAGCTCCACGTTGCGGGCAGAAAAGAGCGTAATGACACTGCCCGAGAGCTCATGAAAGCCCCAGAAAATGGTCATAAAAAAGGTGATCATGATCGCAACCAAAAGCTTTTTTCGCTCGTCTGCTGAAACCTGATACACGATGTATGCAAGGTAACCGATAATAAAGATTCCTATCCCTTTGAAAATAAGATTGACCAAGGTGTCTTGGTTGTAAATAGGATGGTAAGCTGAAAGTAAAAAGGCAATCAATGGAACGGCAAGCACACTGAGTAGAGTAACCAGCTGTTCTTTGCGCAAACCGACATAGCGCTGGTTAAGCGTCGAGTGCTCTGGGGGTAGCCCCTTGTCTCCGAATACGCCTGTCTTGATCCCTGAATAAAAGAACAGCAACCCTACGACCATGCCAATACCCGCAAGGCCGAATCCGTAGTGCCACCCATATGAGGCCGCAAGCCATCCGCATAAAAGCGGAGAAACCCATGCACCCAGGTTGATTCCCATATAGAAGATGGTGAATCCCGAATCCTTACGCGGATCATTGTCTGCATAGAGCGTGCCCACGAAAGTGGAAATGTTTGGTTTGAAAAAAGCGTTGCCCACGATGATGAACGACAAGGCTAAGAAAAAGGCAATGTTGTGCTCAATGGCTAATACAAAGTGCCCGATCGCCATGAAGATACCTCCTAAAAAAATCGACTTGCGCATGCCGAGCAGTTTGTCAGAAATGCGTCCACCAATGACGGTTCCGGCATAAACTAGCGACCCATAAGAAGAGTAAATCGCTGCGGTTACAAAATCTTTGTTGCTCAAAGCCTCGAAGACCACCTCAACCATGTAAAGGGTGAGCAGTGCGCGCATACCATAGAAGCTGAAACGCTCCCACAGTTCAGCAAAAAACAAGTAAAATAATCCCTTAGGGTGACCCCAGGTGGTCGCTTTTTCAGTCATAATTACAGATTATTAAGTATGAATTGGGTCATCTTAGTGTACAAGTGAAGGCGCGTATTTCCTCCGTAAATTCCGTGATTGCGATCGGGATAAATGGCCCAATCAAATGGCTTATTGGCCTGAACGAGCGCTTCGATCATGCGCATAGAATTTTGCACATGTACATTGTCGTCGGCGCTTCCATGGACCAAAAGAAACTTACCCTGCAATAACTCAGGGTAATTGAAGGGCGATTCATTGTCATACCCACCGGGGTTCTCGGCCGGAGTGCGCAAGAAACGCTCGGTATAAATGGTGTCATAAAACCTCCAGCTAGTCACTGGAGCTACGGCGATAGCCATTTCAAAGACCTCATTACCTTTGAGTAGGGCATTCGTGCTCATATGCCCCCCGAAACTCCATCCCCAGATTCCGGTGCGATCGGCATCGATATAGGGCAGTTCAGAGAGCTTTTGAGCTGCAGCAATCTGATCTTCAGTTTCGAGTTTTACCAGATTTAAATACGTTGATTTTTTGAAATCGCGACCCTTGAAGCCGGTGCCCCGCGGATCAACGCAAGCAATCACATATCCTTGCTGAGCTAGCATTTGGTGCCAGTAATCATTAGTGCCCATCCAGCGATCAGCGACTTGCTGCGAACCCGGTCCAGAGTATTGAAACATGAGCAAAGGATACGATTTGTTCGGATCAAAATCGGCCGGACGAATCATGTACATATTCAACGAATTGTTTCCTACGCGCAGCGTGCCAAATTCTTTCGGTGAGAGCGAGTAATCCTCTAATTTCTTTAGCAGTGCCTGATTGTCCTTAATCACACTCAACACCTTCCCAGACGAGGGATCTCTGAGGGTGAACTCAGGTGGTGTAGTCGCGCTCTCATAGGTAGCTATGAAGTACGAGTAGTCTGCTGAAAACTGGGCGCTATAGGTGCCCGCTTCTTGTGTTAAACGCGTCTTGTATTTTCCATTTGGGGCAATGCGATAAACTGCACGCTCAATTGACGAGGGCTCTGTCGACTGATAAAATAAACGTTTGCGTTTCGCATCATACCCATAAAAGGCCGTGACCTCATATTCGCCTGAGGTAAGTTGCTTTTTTAGTGATCCGTCTGCGTTATAGAGATATAAATGGTTGTATCCGTCTGCCTCACTGGTCCAGATAAATTCGTCGTTTTCTAGAAAGGTGAGGTGATCGTGAATGTCAACATACGCTGCATCTTTTTCTTCAAAGAGTACACGAGAACTCGCAGTATTCAGATCAATTTCATGCAATATCAAGTGATTTTGGTGACGATTCAGCGTCTGCACCACCATTTTGTTTGGGTCATTCTTAGCATAGATACGCATGGTATATTCATGAGCGTCGAGGGCAACTTTCTGATCGACACCGGTCTGAAGTGCGATCTGATGTACGGTCACTGTGGCATTCTTTTCTCCGGCTTTGGGGTATTTAAAGCGATACGGGTAAGGATATAAATTTTGCCCGTAAACATCCATCGAGAATTCAGGCACTTCAGACTCATCAAACTTTAAATAGGTCAGATGAGATCCGCTCTTATTAAAGGCATAAGCTTGAACCAATGAGAATTCTTCTTCGTACACCCAATCGGCATGACCATTGATCACATGGCCTTCTACACCATCGCTTGTAAGCTGCGTCGTTTCTAATGACGCTAAATCGAAAAGAAAAAGATTGTTTTCTCGCACATAAACCAATGCTGTACCATTCGGAGAGAACGTGGGCACACGGATTTTCTCTGCGGCCACTTGAATGAGTTGTCTCGAATCGCGATCGTATACGTAGTAAATCGCCTCAGAAGAACGTCTGAAAATCGGTGTGCGCTGGGTAGCAATTAGAATCTTAGACTCATCACTATTAAATGCATATGAGCTAAAGCGCGGAATCTCAGTTCCTGAAGAGAGCATAACGCCCTGCTTGCTTCTGCTCTCATAATCATAAACCACCAACTGGCTTTGGCCGTCATTGTATTCTAAGGTGGTGTACTGATCGCCTGATTGCAATGAACGAAGCGAAGCAATACCCTCGGTTGAAAAGCCGCCCGACCACAGCTCTTCTAAAGTAATTTGTTGTTTTTGCGCACTTAGCCCTAGAGAGAGGCACAACAAGCCCAAGACGATCTGATTTTTCATGTGTAGCAAACTTATAAGAGCGTCAAGTTTACTAATTAATTTCGAGAATGTGAAAGTAGGCCTAATGCGTATCTTTGAGTATAAGATCTGTTCATGAAAGAGATGGTAACCGGCTTTTCGAAAAAGTCTAAATCAGAAAAGGCCCGTTGGGTGGCAGAAACTTTTGCCAGCGACCCGAAGCACACCCTTGAGGTATTCGAGACCTATACGCACCCCAACACTGCAGTCCAAGAACTTCACGATGAATTTATCGAAAACACCTTGGCCAACTACTACTTGCCTTTTGCCATTGCTCCTAATTTCATCATCGACCAAAAGGTGTACGCCATACCTATGGTTATCGAAGAGAGTTCGGTAGTTGCTGCCGCCAGTAAAGCAGCAAAATTTTGGTCCGACAAAGGTGGATTTCACACCGAAATCATCGGCACCGAGAAAGTAGGTCACGTACACTTGAACTATTACGGGGCCCCAGAAACTTTAGTCGCTTTCTTCGAAGCGCATCGCTCAGACTTTGAGGCGGCTCTCAAGCCACTCACTGCCAGTATGGAGAAACGTGGAGGTGGCATTCGCTCAATCAAACTCATCGATCAAACGCAGAAGCTCAAGGGCTATTACCACTTAGCCCTGCACTTTGAAACGGCCGATGCGATGGGTGCAAATTTTATCAATTCGTGTCTAGAACAATTGGCTAATGACTTTCGGACAAAGGCCAGTGAAGCCTTTTCAACTGAAGAGGCTCCTGAAGTGGTGATGAGCATCTTGAGTAATTATGTTCCGCACTGTGTGGTGCGCGCTTGGGTGCGCTGCCCCGTAGATCAACTGTCTTATGAAGGTATTGATGGGGCCACGTTCGCGAAGAAATTTTGTCGAGCAGTAGCCATTGCCCACGCCGAACCCTATCGTGCCGTAACTCATAATAAAGGAATCATGAACGGCATAGATGCGGTAGTCATTGCGAGCGGTAATGATTTCAGGGCAGTAGAGGCCGGAGTACATGCGTACGCGAGCCGCGACGGGCACTACCGCTCACTCACCAAAGCACACGTGACCTCGTCGAATGAGCTGCATTTTGAATTAGAGATTCCTCTGGCACTCGGAACAGTCGGAGGCCTCACCGCCCTGCACCCCCTAGTAAAACAGGCATTAGACCTACTAGGACGTCCTTCAGCAAAAGATCTGATGCGCATCACCGCTGTAGCCGGCCTAGCGCAAAACTTTGCTGCCGTAAGTTCACTAGTAACCACCGGAATCCAAAAAGGACACATGAAAATGCACTTGCTTAACCTACTCAATGCCGAAGGCGCAACTGCCATTGAGAAAGAGGCGCTCATCGCGCATTTCAGTGACAAGGCCGTGAGCAGTGCCGCAGTAAAAGAGGCGCTCAATGATCTACGGAAATGAGTAGCATCAAAACAACTCATAAGCGTGGCAAATTACTGATCAGCGGTGCCTATGCGGTGATGGACGGAGCCTTAGCCCTCGCCCTACCCACTAAACTCGGACAGCGCTTTGAGTACTACCCTATTGACCAACCAGAGATACGCTGGCAAGCCGTTGATCACCTCGGAGCGCCATGGTACAGCGACCACTTTAGCCTTGATTCTTTAACTGGAAGCAAACAGATTGAAACCTCCCAACGATTAACTCAACTTTTTCAAGCTATCGCTAGATTGCAACCCAACGCATTTCAAAGCGGCTGCAACATCACTGCCACCCTAGAATTCGATCGCCAATGGGGACTGGGCACGTCTTCAACACTTGTAAGTGCCCTTGCTGAACTGTTCAATGTTGACCCTTATGTCCTTCTCGCCGAAAGTTTTGGAGGAAGCGGATACGATATTGCTTGTGCAAATGCTGATAAACCCCTTGTATTTCAGCACCAAGCGAATGGCCCCCATGTCAGGCCTATAAATTTTCATCCAAGCTTTAGCGATGCCCTTTTCTTAGTGTACCTCAACCAAAAGATGAATAGCCGAGATGCGATCGCTCACTACAAGAGTCATCCGCGCACTTCTAACTTCATTCAACAAGTATCAGACCTTACTGAAAGGCTCATCAGCGCGTCAAGCTTAACTGAATTTGAGCAAGCGCTCAGCGCACACGAAAGTCTGCTAGGTGAGCAGCTGGGCTTGAATCCGATTGGTCAGAACCAATTTAAAGATCTCCCTGGAGTGTTCAGCTCTCTCGGTGCTTGGGGCGGTGACTTCGCCCTATTCAGCCGAAAAGAAAATATCCCTTCTCTAAAAGAAAAGGGATATGCTACTATTTTCAGACTAGCCGAGCTCTGCGAGCTTAGCTAGGATTCTATTTCTTAATAAACAATCGCTCTATTGTCGACGATCTTCGCCGCCTTTTTAAGCGCCTCATAAGCTGCCTGTGAACCCTGGGCCACACGCTCTTCAGCGATAGATCGCGCATACGGCTCAATCACTGGAAGCTCAATAGCAGGGGTTTTAGAAGTAACCTTCACTTTATAGATTCCTAAGCCTCCTTTTAACCACTGCGACTCTTGTTGTTCTTGCAGGGTTAACGCTTTTCCAACTACAAAAGGCTCTGTCCCGATACCAGGAATGACACTGGCGTCTGTACTTAAAGCACTAGCGGTTCCAGACTGCACCTGGTCAAGCGAAGAGGCAGCCTCCCAGTTTTGACTGGCGTACTGTTTTAACAAAAGCGAAGCTTTCTTCTCATCTCGAATTTGAGCAATCACTAGCGGAGATACGTCCTCAGGCGATTGAAGCCCTTCTGCACGTCTTTTTACTACTTGAGCAATCACATAGCCATCTGAAACATCAAAACGTCTGATATCGCCTACTTCAGTATTTTCATCAAAAGCCCATTTCACGATACTGCGCTGTGCGCCAAGGGCCGGAAGGTTTTCAGTAAAGGCCTTGAGATTGGTAATTGGATTGAACGAATAGCCCACGTCTTGTGCAATGAGCGGAAACTGCTTCCAATCACTGTCTTTCGTCTTCATCTCGAAGGTAGTCGCATCAGTATACAGCTTGTTAATCGTAGCTTCTGAGGGCTCTATGTTGCGCACAAGCGTGGCCACCTGGTAGACATCTCTTTTGTCCTCTACTTTAACGACATGGAACCCGAACGATGTCTCGACGAGTCCGATCGCTCCGACAGGATTTGAAAACGCGTAATCATTAAAGGCATCCACCATGTCTCCATTCAAGAAGTAACCCAAATCACCCCCTCTGCTTGCCGTTGGTCCGTCAGATTCTTCAGTCGCCAATTGTGCGAAGGCCACTTCGGCAGTTCGCGCTTTAGCCAGCAGCTCACGTGCTTTAGCTTGAGCCTCTTCTTTGGTTCTGGTAATGGTAGATGCGGCACGCTCAGCCCCTTCATAGGCCACAAGTATGTGACGGGCACGAACGCTACCATTTTTTATAGCGTTCACTAGTCGACTTACCTTGTAGGCGTTGCCATGCTTATACGGGCCATAAGACTCGCCGACAGCCAAGTTGACGATACTGTCGACATGCTCTGCAGGCAATTGCACACGAGGACGCGGCACTGAATCATAAGCTACGTCCGAGTAGCGCGCTAAAAACGCAGCAACATCCTCAGTCTCAGTGAAGCTAGGTCGAGTCACCGTACTGTTTGTAGCCGTGTCAAATTCTTCGGCTGGGGTCAATAGTGCGGTAATACCGTCCAAGACAGCTTGTTCATCGGCCTCTGATGGCAGATCCTTAAAATGTACGTAACGCAGATCACGCTCTTCATCTTGCTTAAAGCGTTCAGGAAACTTACTCATGTGCGCCTTAATATCGGCCTCAGATACCTTGACCAACGAGTCGGCGACAGAAGCATAAGGAAGTTGTAAATACTCAAAACTCACCTTATCGTTCTTCACTTTAAAAGCTGTAGCGGCCTCGGTGGTGGTAGCGGTGAGTCCGGCTTGAACTAAAGTAAAGTACATACGCTCTTTGGCGGCTTGCAAGAAACGCGCCTCGTCGTTTAACCAGGCATCATACTGGGCAGGGTTCGTAGCGCGCCATTCTGCAATAGCCGCTTTAAACTTAAAGCGGTCAAATTGGCCAAACTCATCTTGAAATTCAGGAACGTTAGCGTAGGCCGATGCCGAAATATAATCCAACAACTGATCGCCCTCGACCTCAAGACCAAGTGCTTCAAATTGTTGATCAAGCAAGGCGCCTCTGATCTCTTGCTCTACTACCATAGACACCATGGCAGAATTAGATAGTGCTGAACCGTAGGTGCGGTTGGCTATCTCAAGACTTTGTTGAAATTTTTCTAAGGGAATCGGCGTGCCGTTTACCTCAGCAATAGAGGTGGTAAAGCCACCTTGACCTTGAAAGGTACTGCTGGTAAAAATTCCAGAAATCACAAACGAAAAAAGCGCCAATCCAATCACAACGATCAAAACGGTGGTGCGCTTTCTAATGGTATTTAAAATCGCCATTTTCTTCAGGGTTATCAAAGAGCAGCGAAAGTACCCAATTTCTCTGAAAAATCGAAATGTTTAGTCTTCGTCTTGAAGCCTTCTCACACGCACCTTTTCTATGCGTGTTTGCGAGACCTCAGTCACCGTAAACACAAACTTCTCAAGGCGCATTTCGGTAGCCACTTCTGGAATCTCTTCGGTGTAACTCATCACCAGACCTGCCAGGGTCTCGTATTCGCCATTTTCAGGTAGCTCTAGCTTGTATTTTTCATTGAGATAATCAACCTCAAGACGCCCCGAAAACTCAAAAGTATGGGCATCTATTTGCTCTTCTACATATTCAATGGTATCGTGTTCATCTTCAATCTCTCCAAAAAGTTCTTCAACAATATCCTCAATAGTGAGCATGCCTGAAGTTCCGCCATATTCGTCTAACACAATAGCAATGCTGCGACGCTTTTTTATCAACACATTAAGGATATCTTGTATAAGCATGGTCTCAGGCACATACTCAACGGGCTTAGTAATAGTGCGAAGCGAGCGAGGCTTTTTAAATAAATCAAACGAGTGTATGTGACCGATAATATCGTCAATGGTGTCTCTGTAGATGACGATTTTCGAATATCCGGTTTCGATGAAAAGCGCCCTCAAATCTGCGATGCTGTCGTGCAATTCTAAAGCCGTTATCTCATTGCGCGGCACCATGATCTCGCGCGCCTTAACCTCTGCAAACTCTAAGGCATTTTGAAAGATGTGAATCTCAGAATCCAATTCTTGGTCTTCTTTGGCCGACTGCAACTGCTGCGAAATATAATCTCCCAATTCTACTTTGCTAAAAACCTCGGACTGATCGATGCTTCCGGCTTTAAACAGGCGCAGCAACGCATCTGAAAGGCGCAGAACAAGCCAAGAAAAACCCGAGAAAAGCACAAAAAAGAGGTAGGTCGGAACCGCCAAGGCTTTCAGCAGGGTATTGGCATAGATCTGAAAAAACACCTTAGGGGTAAACTCAGCGGTTATCAAAATGATCACCGTTGAAATCACCGTGTGGGTCAAGAGCTGAAATTCTTGAAAGACGAGCTGCTGCCAATAAGGACCACTTAGCGACCCTTGAGGCAAGAGTGCAAGCAAGACCTTTCCCATATAATACCCGTACACTACTAAAGCCAAATTGTTGCCAATGAGCATGCTAGCAATGAATTTTGAAGGAGAGGCAGTGAGCCGTCGAAGGATGCCTGCTAGAATTCCGTCTTGCTTTTTCTCGATCTCAATATGGATGCGATTGGCAGAAATAAAAGCGATCTCCATGCCCGAAAAAAAGGCAGATAGCAATAGCGATAAGGCAATAACTAGAAAGTAGGTATTCAAGAATACAGGCGTTTAACGGTCCCCTTCGCGTTCGCGCTTTTCAAATTTCTTGCGATAGTTACGTCTGAAAAAGAACATGCCCACAGACACTACAAAAAACAGTCCAAAAATCAGACGCTCTTGGCTGTCTGTACCCAGCAACTCAATCAATCGGTATCCGGCAAAAAACGCCACGATCAAATAGAGGTATTCGGTATATCTTAGAATTCGTATCATGGTATAAAGATAGTAGTCTTATTGATTCGTCGTCTGGCTTTCTGAGAGCTCTAATACCCCACTGGTCTTGAGGGCTTCAAATGTGCTAAAGTCACGACTGAATTGCATGCCTGTCCCCTTCATTAAAGTGCCCTCTTCAGGGTTTTCGTAAGTAAAAGGGCGCTCGCTGAATACCCACGAGCGTTCGCGATCCCAAAACAATTGATCCGTATAAAGCTTTTTTTGGTCAAACGAAAACACCTTGACGTTACCCATAAGATTGAGCATGCCGGTGTCGAGGTAATACAGCGCAGAATCGGCAATCACACGGGTGGGCTGATTGAGTTCATTGTATAAAGTGATCTCAATCCCTTTCGGAAAGCGCTGAAAACGAAAATTGCGGTTCTCGTAATTCTCATTAAGCACGCTCTCTAAAATAGCAACGACACGCGTAGAGTCTGACTCTACAATTGACAAAGGACGTACGGCCTCTGTGTAGTACATCCTTAATTGTTCAGATATACCCGCAGGCAATCGACGTTCTTCAATGCTGAGTTCGGGTCGTTTAAATGAATCGGTACAGCCTAGAAGTATTAAAGCCACGGCGAGAGCCGTGGCTTGATTAAGATAGGTTCTTAAACTCCATCTACGGAGCATTTGCTGCGAATTAAAGTGAAGGTACCGTCACCGAACCGCCCATCCAACAAGAGAAGGTGATGGTTTCACCCGCTCTTCCTGAGTTAAAGATATCTGTCTTCGAAGGCGCTTTGGCATTATACGACTCTACGGCCTTGTCTGCAGTGCTTCTAAGCGATGGATCTACACGGCCCGCGCGATCTGCTGTTTTAGCCGCCAACCAGTATACGGCACGCTTATCAAATTGCGACTCACCGCATTCATTCGCGCTATCCCCATAAATCGCTGCCAATAACAAATACGCTCTTCCGTTGGCCGGATTAGCTTTAATTGCTTGATTGAGGTAATTACGGGTCTGCACCTTATTTGACTTGCGAACTATTGTAGCAATCTTGTAAAGAATATTCGACTTCTTGTATGGATCAGTCTCTAGCTCAGCAGACTTATTAAAGTCAGCTAGGGCTCCTTGAATGTCTCCTGCTTTTTGCTTCAGTGTTCCGCCATAGAGATAAGCATCTGCAGATGGTTCAAGAGCAATTTGAGCCTCAAACAATTTTCTAAACATCGGTGAATCAGTACACTCTTTGCCAAACATGCGTCCTACGGCACTTTTCACCCACTTGATATCGGCTTTTCGCTCTTCATAGCTCTTTTCGTAAAGAGGAACAAGGTTCTCGCAATCAGCTAAGGCCCCAAGCTTTGCGTCTACACTTGCCGCTACCTTACCAAACGAAGCCGAGTTCGTGCTGTACACCTTTAGACGCTCTTGATCTTTTGCAGAGATGGTTCCGTCTTCTTCAAGTGGAAGCAGTTTCGTAATCTCATCGGTGAGCTTTTTGTTCTCTTCTTCTAGCTTGGCTACTACTTCATCATAGACATCGAATACTTCTTGAATATCACGTTTACCGGCAGCATTGAGATCTACCAATGTCGAGAAATAGAGGTACAGTGCCTGAGGGTTATTAAAGTCTTCGCGATCTGCCTTAAAGGCCTGATCTAATTGACTAAAGATTTCGTCGTCACTGATCATGTTTTCTGAACGCTGAAGCAATACTTTGTCAATTACCACTGAAGCAAGCGGATAGCGACTCTGGAAATACTTCATCGCGTCATCGTAAACACGCAGCAACAATGCCACATAAGCATCGTGCTCTTCGCCTTGACTATTCTCAATTTTGTGCTTAAGAATACGTTCTCCGTACAGGTAATTAGCGCGATTGAGCTCAGGACAAGCCTCATATGTCAATTTCCATGGCTCATAAGCAGCGTCATAGTTTTTGACTTTCGCACTCTCAACGTAGATAGAGAGGTTGGTGATGCACTCTTGGTTCTGCGCTTGACCATAGGTCAAAGAAAAGACCAACGACAAAGCCATAACAGCAAATAGAACGTTCTTTCTCATAACGGTTTGTGTTAGTGATTTTAAGGTCGTTAAAATACTATTTTTTGATTTTTAATTGATTCTTCTTTTGATAAACCAACGATCATTTAACGATAATCCAACATTTATGCCAAAAAATGTCTCTTTAAGCAAAGAATTTTCTAATGTACCTCGATTGCCATATTCTAAGGCTACATTCAGGCTAGAAAAACGATCTGTCGAGGTGCTGCCGAGTGGCACACTGAACCCTGCGGTAAGCGCAAAAACCTCAATAGGCGTGCCGTTTACACGAAGACCTGTATCTTCAAAACGTATTCCTCCGCGATAGGTCACTCGATTTAAAATGCCATTTAGGGCGTTGTATTCTGGAATGAAATACCCTCCAATGCTCACGACGCTTGCCTGCTCGTAGCTGCTATTGCTGGGTTCTATAAACTCATTGCGAAACGCACTCATATCTTGAGTGCTGTACTCTGCACCTATGAACCAGTGAAACGGATCACTCAACCCCAAACCAAGGACAGTGCGCGACGGAATTTCAACCTGGGAATTTTCAAGCGCTCCTAGGTCAATGGCCTTGACCTCGCGATCAGCGCCCGAAGACACCAAAAAACTACCCAAATTTTGCTGATTTTGAGCGTCGAGGTTGTAATCAAAGTCGTGCACGACCGAAGAGTGAAGTTGCCATCTCTTTTGACCAAATTTAATCGGAACAGTAGCGGTCATCGCCGCTGTGACATCAAGACCTTTCAGTCGAGTAAATCGCTGATCAAAGGTGCCAAATTGAACCTCATCAGTCGCCTGAAGTCTTCTAAAATCTTTAGTACCCCAATTATAGTGTGCCATCGCCCCGATACTCACGCCCTTAAACAGTTGGTGGCCCATAGAGGCAAATACACGATTTAATCCGCCGCTGCCTTCAAACACATTGCGAATAGTATCGGTCGTGACACCAAGACGGGTTTGACTAATGCGATAATTCACCGCTGAATAAGGCATAAGGCCAAATGAGAAGGCCCCTTTTGGACTGAACGGAAAGGCTAACGCCAGATAATCGAGATTCGTGATGTGCCCATTGTCCACTTTGGTGGCATCCGCCTGTTCTACCGACGAGTTGAGAAAGGTGGAGCGACGGTTTCCTCCGATCGCATACGTGGTCAACTTGAGGCTGCCTAGAGCTGCCGGATTCTGTAAATTCATATGGATGCTATCCCCGAGCATACTTATCCCCGCCATCGCCCGGTTCTCGACTAATGAGCGCGGAGAGAGGTCTCCCATCCCGAAATAAGAGTATGGAGAGAAGGTCCCTTGTTGGGCGGACATGAAAGTAACTGCGAAAAGGGCAACCAGCAAAAAGCGCAACCTCATTACCTTACAGAATTGTACTCAAGAAGCTCGTGTAAGCCTTCTAAGAGGAAATTAGAATGCGCAAATATGCAGTTTTTTAGGCGTTTGCCAAAAATTTCGGCGTCTCCGCCTGTTAAAATGACTGTTAAATCTGAAAACCGTTCGCGATAGGCTCTAATCAGCTCTTGAAGCTCACCCAACACCCCATTGTACGCGCCAATCTGCATACAACTAGCAGTGGTATCCCCAAGTACCGTCATGGGCTCACTCGGTTGTAACGACGGAAGCTTACTCGTAAACTCATGCATCGCGTCAACCCGCATGCGCCATCCAGGACTAATCGCCCCTCCAACATAACGTTTACCCCCTTCGAGCACATCATACGTAATACAACTACCCAAGTCAATCACCAAAACGCTCTTGCCCGGATAGTTTCGGTATGCCGCCGCCATCAATGCCTTTCGGTCAGCCCCCAAGGTCTCTTTCGACTGGTAGGCATTTTCAAACATCAGCTGCGTATGCTCATCAATCCAGAGCACCTCAGCCAAACCGTCTAAGGCCGCAATCAACCCGTCGGGCTCATCACCCACTGCGCTTATCATAGCCCGATCAATCAGTTTAAAACGCTCCAGCAGCCCTCTAACCTTATCAACCAGTTCTGCCGTGTTGCACCTGATCACTTCAACAATGGCCTTTTGGGCAAATACCGCTGCCTTGGTGCGGGTGTTTCCGATATCAATGACCAAATCCATAGGTTAAAGATCGCAAATGCGCCCCAGCCATCACATTTTGACTCCATTTATTTTCAAATAGTGAATTATCGGTTATATTTGCACCCGCTTGAAATCGTTCAAGCCTTATTGAGAGGTACCTTAGCTCAGTTGGTAGAGCAATGGACTGAAAATCCATGTGTCCCTGGTTCGATTCCTGGAGGTACCACTTAAAGCACAAAAAGCTCATTCCCATGGAATGGGCTTTTGTTGTTTAAGGCCGCGTACCAAGCTCGCTTGGGAAAGCGGCCGTAACAACAAAAGAATGCCCGCGAATGCGGGCATGAGCTTTTTGTATTTTCAGGTGGGGGACCAAAGGAACAGCGAGCGCCTGCGGCGCTCGCTATCTCCTGGTACACCCCTTCAAATCCAGCTATTTCTAGTGGAGAACACAATAGAGAACAACTTTGAGGTTCAAATGGCTAAAGCATAGGTGTCAAAGAGAACAATAGAGTCAATTATTAAATAATGAATTCAGTGAAAAAATATATTATCACTGATTTAAGTCAACTTCAATCTCTACTACTGACTGTCGCATAAACCCATCAGATGGCGGATAATTTCCTTGAGATGGCCCAAAGAAGCACAATTTTCCATCTCGCATGAAGGGGTTTAATAAATAGGGTGTTAAAAATGCTTCAAATGTTAAGTCTCTCTTATTATAAAAATCAAATGTGCCATCGCCATTTCCGAGCCAAATCGACTTGTTTAAACTTATCTTATTCTCTCCACTAAAATACATAGTTGGATTATCCGAATCTGGCCAAAAACTTTGACCTCCATTTGTTCTTAAAACAATGTCCTGAATTCCATCTAAATCCGCGTCCATCACTAAAAATTCTCTGAATCGCAATTCATTCTCAGTGAAGAATTTTGTGAAGGCAATCTTGAATGTGCCATCACCTTGATTTAACCAAACCTCAAAAGCTCCGTCAGCTTGAGAATTTCCTCCTTCCCGAGCT
>JBJOGS010000091.1:0-30738 GCA_046048095.1 Bacteroidota bacterium | reverse complement strand
CAAGTCAATTCGTCTTTTTGTGATTGACGGAAGCCCGTTTGCTGACGATGAGGACGCGAGCCCATCCGATCAAATAGTGCTCAAATCGTTCAAAAAAGTATTTATTAATGCACAGATTCTCAACGAAGAAGGAGAAGATTTTACCTTTACAGAAGGATGCTTGAGTATTCCTGACGTACGAGAAGATGTAACTCGGGCTTCGGCACTTCGCATTAAGTATCAGGATGAACAATTTCATTGGCATGAAGAGACCTATAGCGGTCTTGCAGCGCGAATTATTCAACATGAATACGATCACATTGAAGGAATCTTGTTTACCGATAAATTATCTCCGCTTAAGAAAAGGTTGATCAAGGGAAGACTCGATAAAATCAGTAAAGGTCAGGTAGAAGCGGACTATCGAATGAAATTTTACACCTCAAAAAACAGAAGAAAATGAGCAAAGCGTTAGAAACTATTATCTCAATTGCCGGATACCCAGGTCTTTACAAGCTACTGGCTCAAACCAAAGGAGGATTTGTTGCAGAGTCTATCGTAGATCAGAAGCGTGTGACCGTGCCTCTAAGGGCTAAGGTGAGTATGCTTAGCGAGATTGCCGTATATACCCTTGAAAAAGAACTTCCCCTCATGGAAGTCTTTAATTTGATGGCAGCAAAGGAGCAAGGGAAGTCTGCTTCAGTTTCTCCGAAAGCTGATAAAATTGATTTGGAGGCCTACTTTTTTGAAGTGCTTCCTTCCTATGACGAAGAACGGGTCTATGCCAGCGATATCAAAAAGATAATTAGCTGGTACAATTTATTGGCTCAGCGAGGACTGTTGACGATGAGTGAAGAGCAGACGAAAGCAGACGCCTAAAAATCAAATAAAATGGCGTTCGCGGCTGCTTGTTTCGCACCGTACCAAAACCCCCTAAACACTGGGTTGTCAACGAAATAAACCGCCTGACCTCTTCCGACCCGTTCAGCACCTAGCACTAAAGAATTTCTTAACGGGTTCTTGGTATTGGCCCCAGCAAATCCAGAAATCGGATTGCTTTCAGAGGCAATAGAGAAGACTGTTCCTTGATCAAGTGTTTCAAAATAGTGCTCTCTGAGCTTTAACGAAAAGTAGTTTTTGTCGTATCCAAAAGCCAAAGGATGTGTTTGATCGACTACAGTTTTGAAAATTGCTCCAGTAATGCGATCTGAAATAGCCTTTCTTTCTTGCAGCGCATAGCTAATATTGCTTGTGCTGAGGTCATCTTGAATTTTGGATTTTGGTTTAAGTGCGGTTTCATCCCATTGGCTGAGTACCTGAAGCGCTGCAGATTGGGCAATCAGGCGTCCACCGTTTTTCACCCAATCTTTTAAACGATCTAGTTCTGAGTTGCTCCAATTAGAGTAGCGCCCGTCGGGCATGATGACCACGTCATAATCGTGAAGGTCTACTTGTCTAAAGTAGTCGTGATCTAGAGTCGTGACGGGTAAGTTAAGGTCTTGCTCTAAAAAGTACCACCACTCTCCATAGTTAGAAGCAGAGACCCCTTTTCCTTTTAGAAGAGCTATTTTGGGTGCTTTTGTGAGTCGTACTGAAGACGAACCGAAGTCTTTTCCTTGTTGTACAAACCCAGTACTTACAGGACTGAATTGACTGTGAAATACATCTTGACAGGTGCGCATCCACGCTTCGAGTTGAGGGTTTTCTTGGACCAGTAAAATAGAGGATCCGGCTTTAAAAGTTTGGTTGTTTACGGTGAACGCTTCATAGGACGTGCGAACTCGTGCGCCTTGAGTCAATAGATAGCTAAGCGCCCTTTGATCTTCAAAGCTCTCATAGTTCATCACATAGGCATAGGTGTTTTTATTAAAAGGGGCTTTATTGGGCCCTGAAGCGGCATAGGGCGTCCCTTGAAGGGTTTTAGACACGCGCAACGCTTCTAGATCATAGGCAAATGGAAGTGACCACGAAGTAATGTCATAGGTTACCGAGTCGTTGAGTGTGGCAGTGGGATCAAACAGCACTTTAGCGAGTGAACCTTTGAATTGATCGGTCGAAATTAGAAGGTGTTGCTTTCCAATTTGAACGCGCTTTTGAGTTGAAGTACGATAATCGTAACCGGTAACCAAAGCTTCTTTTGCGGCATGGTAAGTAATGTGATGACGGTCGAGTAACTCAGTGAGTCTTCTAAGATTTGCTGACTTTCCTGAAAGCACATAAGTTTCAGGAGCAGCAGTAGTTCTAGAGAAATATTTTTTGGTTTGTTCGACGAGTCGTTGTTGGTTTAAATGCGCCATCTCAACGGTAGATAGCCCAGTAGTCAGGTGGTGATCTATTCGGTCTTTTAGAGTGAGAAGATCGCCATCACGGTTGCGTATAGCCAAACCAGCACGTCCGCTTCCGCCTTGCTCGTAAGTCATACCTATGGCGCCATTAAAGGTGGGATAGGTGTCGCCATAACTCGGATACAAGAGGTCGAATCGCTCTTTTGTAAAGTACATCCACGCTTTACTATCGAAGTACTTGGCATGATTTTTACCTAGTTCAACCTGAAAGTCGCGCTGAAATTGAGTTACTTGATCGTGAATAGGTTCTGCAGCGGGTGCAAAGTAATAGGGACTGTCTACTCCTTGTTCATGAAAGTCTACATGGATATGAGGAAGCCATTGGTTATATAGACTTAAACGTGCCTTGCTCTCAGTCTGAGTGGTCCACACCCAATCGCGATTGAGATCAAAAACATAATGGTTGGTGCGTCCTGAATGCCATGGCTCATAGTGTTCAGCGCTGTTAGGGTCAGGTTGAGGGTTTTTGTTCTTTACTTGATTGTACCAATTGACATAGCGCTCTCTGCCGTCTGGATTGATGCATGGATCGAGAATGATTAATGTATTTTCTAGCCATTCTGATCTTGAAGTCAGTAATTCATAAGCGGTTTGCATTGAAGCCTCAGTACTCACACTTTCATTACCGTGCACATTGTAGCTCAACCACACAATGCTCACGGGGCTTTGGGAGGTTGCGCCTTGTAAGCCATTGATGTGGTTGTTCTTTATCGTTTCGAGCTGTTCAATCGTTTTTTCACTGCCTATAAAGGCGACCATCAAGGGGCGACGTTCATTCGTTTTTCCATAAGACTGTAAGACCACTTGGGTAGGTTTGCTTGCCTGTAAATGCTCAAAATAAGAAAGCACTTCGTGATGTCTGGTAAAGGCATCCCCTAATTCATAGCCTAAAAATTCAGCAGGGGACTGCAATTGAGCCCATCCCATACTTATACTCGCACACCATAGAATAAAAAAATGTCGCATTGGCCTGTATTTTTTAAGGAGCAAAAGCTACGAAAATTACTGCGTATCTTCGCTTTCGCTATCAAAAGTCATGGAGGTTTTAACTACCGATTTTTTAAAGACGAATTTTCATTCTCCTTTGATGAAAGCGTATCTCAATGGATCGTTAGATCCATCGCTTTACACCGAGCAACCCTCTGATACATCCTTCGAAAAGCAGTTTAAACTGAAATCAGTAAGCTACGATGCACGCTTTAGAAAGGTTCTGGTGGATACTTTAAAATCACAATACGCTGCCCTTCGACTTGAGGCCCCAAAGGTGGCTCAGAACATCGATAGGCTGGGGTATTCAAACACCTTTACGGTCTGCACAGGACATCAACTCAATCTGTTCACAGGCCCCTTGTTTTTCATCTATAAAATTCTGCATACCATAAAACTGAGTCAGCACTTAAACGAGCGTTTTCCTGATAAGCACTGTGTTCCAGTTTATTGGATGGCCACTGAAGATCACGATAGTGCAGAAATTGATCACCTTTATTTGAAGGGCGTGAAGCTGAAATGGCATACGGATCAGACAGGAGCGGTAGGTGAATTTTTAACTACAGGCATCGAAGAGGTGATCATTAGGCTTAAAGAGATCCTTCCGCAAACTGAAGAAGCGACGCAACTTGTTGAATTGTTTTCTTCTGCCTACACTAAGGGTAATTCTTTGGCCCAAGCCACAATGATCCTAGTTCATGAACTCTTTAAATCCTATGGATTGGTGGTTTTGGATCCGCAGCACCCTGATTTAAAGGCACTTTTTAAACCCGTATTCAAAGCGGAACTAGCGGATTCGTTTTCAGAAAAAGCGGTGGCGGCAACGTCTACTATCTTGAAAGAAGCGGGGATGAATGTTCAGGTGAATCCACGAGAGATTAATCTATTTTTTGTAGACGCAAATCGCAGAGAGCGGATTTTAAGAGACAGAGAAGGTTTTATGCTCGCAGAGAGTGAGCGTCGATTTAGTCGAGACGAACTTTTTGAACTACTCGATCGTGCTCCAGAACACTTTTCGCCGAATGTTGTGTTGCGCCTGGTATATCAAGAAACCATCCTGCCGAACTTGGCCTATGTGGGTGGAGGCGGAGAGCTGTCTTATGCCTTGCAACTCAAGTCTACTTTTGAGGGTGTATCCGTGCCTTTTCCGCTGTTTGTTTTAAGAAACTCTGTTTTTTGGGTGACTGCCAAAGATCAAATGAAAATGAAGACTCTTGGCGCGCAGTTCGCCGATTTTACTTCATCGAAAGATGCCGCGATCAACGGAATAATTCGTCGCATCTCAGACATCGATATAGATTTTAGTGAGCAACGGGCAATGCTACACCAGCAGTTTGAGAAACTTAAAGCACTTGCAGAGCGTACCGATAAAAGTTTCTTAGGGGCGGTGCAAGCACAAGAAGCGAAGCAATTAAAAGGTTTAGATCGCCTAGAAAAAAGGCTTCTAAAGGCTCAGAAAAGAAAGTTGATTGCCGAAGTACAGCGTGTTGGAAAGTGGTACGATCAATGGTATCCGATGGGTACCCCTCATGAACGTGTCGAAAACTTTAGTTTGCTATACGCGTATTTGGGTCAAGCTTTATTTGATAAAATTCTTGAGGCGTACCATGCGGATTTAGGACACGGTACACTTCTTTTGATCACCCTTCCAGAAGGTATTACGGCGTAATCCACTGCAATTGTTTTAAGCTTCTCTTAGAGCCGTTTATCGCTTGAATGCGCACAGCTCCTTCTTTTCTTAAATGCAATAGATCAAAGGTTTTAGAATAAAAATGGAGCAACGCAAAGTGTAGTTGATCGGTTTGATGTATAGGAGATACTGAAGGTAAACTAGTTCCTGGTGCTTTTGCGGTGTTGTAATTGTGCTTTGAGTTTAAGGGTAAGGTGTCGCGAATCTTTAAGCATTGAGTGCTATGCGTGTCAACTATTACTGTGCCATAAATGCGCAACTGCATCATTGATTCGTGATCAAACAAAAGTACACAGGCGTTTGAATTCAACTGAAACTGGCTGGTTTTCGGACTGCGTGCATCGGTATAAAATAACAGGGTTCTTTCAGGACTGAAGTCGCGTAAAACCACGGTTCTTAGGTCGGGTGCGCCCTGTTGATCACTGTGGTCCACTGAGCCTAGGGTGAGCCAACTCAATCGGTGATCGGGGTCATTTAGTGCTTTGTTCAATAGTGCGTCTATTTGAGCTGAATAAAACTCTAAGGTAGGCTTGAGGGGCTGTAGCATGATTTAAAATTACACTTTTGACGCCGTACACTACTGGCCAAATACCTATTTTTGGGCATGCATCAGAAAGTTCTCATTCTTGACTTCGGCTCACAATATACCCAGCTAATAGCTCGAAGGGTTCGTGAGCTGAATATTTACTCTGAAATTATACCGTACAACCGCGCGCCTAATGATTTCTCAGACTACAGTGCTGTTATTTTATCAGGCTCACCCTTCTCAGTGCGTTCACCCGAGGCGCCGAAGTCTGATTTATCGGCCATTAAGGGTAAGTTGCCCTTACTAGGAATTTGTTACGGAGCTCAGTTTATGGCCGCCAATTATGGCGGAAAAGTGGAAGCCTCGAGCACCCGAGAATACGGACGAGCACGCTTGAAATACGTCGAGGAGAGCGAAGTGTTTTTCAAAGGTATTTCTTCGAACGCTCAGGTCTGGATGTCTCATTCTGATACGATTACCTCTTTGCCTCAAGGGGCGAAGTTGCTCGCTAGTACGCATGATGTGCAACACGTGGCTTATGCATTTGAAGGAGAACCTACCTATGCGATTCAATTTCATCCAGAGGTCTATCACACTACAGAGGGAACGCGATTGCTTGAAAATTTTTTAGTTTCTATCGCAGGGTTAAACCAAGATTGGACACCTAATGCCTTCATTGAAGAAACTGTAGAACAGTTGAAAATTCAATTGGGTGACGATAGGGTGATTTTGGGATTATCTGGCGGAGTAGACTCTTCGGTGGCGGCTTTGCTACTTCATAAGGCGATCGGAGACAGATTGCATTGCATTTTCGTCAATAACGGACTTTTGAGAAAGAACGAGTTTGAATCGGTATTAGATCAATACAAGGGGTTTGGATTGAATGTAAAAGGTGTAGACGCCTCTGAGCGATTCTTAACGGCACTGCACGGAGTCGAGGATCCCGAGACTAAACGCAAGATTATAGGAAAGGTTTTTGTAGATGTTTTTGATGACGAGTCAAAGCAGGTCAAGCAGGCAAAATGGTTAGCACAAGGCACCATCTATCCTGATGTCATCGAATCGGTATCAGCGAGTGGAGGGCCCTCGGCAACCATAAAAAGTCACCACAACGTTGGAGGCCTTCCGGCCTACATGAAACTTCAAGTGGTTGAGCCCCTTAAAAGTTTATTTAAAGATGAAGTACGCCGGGTAGGGGCGGCCATGGGGATGCCTCAAGAACTGCTCGGCAGACATCCGTTTCCCGGTCCAGGATTAGCCATTCGAATACTGGGCGCCATCGATGCAGAGCGGGTAGCACTGCTTCAAGAGGTGGATGCTATTTTTATCGAGGCCCTAAAGCAAGAAGGTCTCTATGATCAGGTATGGCAAGCCGGTGCGATTTTGCTTCCGGTAAAAAGTGTTGGGGTTATGGGCGATGAACGCACCTACGAGAGTGTGGTCGCGCTTCGGGCGGTAGAAAGTACGGATGGGATGACTGCGGATTGGGTAGACCTTCCCTATGCGTTTTTACAGCAGGTTTCTAATGCCATCATTAATCGTGTTAAAGGAGTCAATCGAGTCGTTTACGATATCAGTTCTAAACCACCCGCAACCATCGAATGGGAGTAAATCGCAATCTTATTGCTATTGGCTTTATGCTCATGTTAGGGTGGCCCCAAAATATGGACGCCCAACGAAGGCGCTCTAGATCAGACAATCAACCGTCCGAAGCAGTGCAAACACCAGCATGGGCGGTAGACTCTCTCGTTAAGGCTTCAGCCCGAGAAGAGACGGTCGTGGATACGCTTTTACCCTTATCACAGATCGTTTCCCTGAACGACCGCATTGATGCCCTTTTTCTTTTGCCATTTCGCGAAGACCGACTTCCCCTTAGAGATAGTGTGTTGATCGATAGTTTGAATCCTGATGAAAAGGCTTCAAAACGCATTCAGGTGATTGACACGGCAGGGTTGATTAGGCAGATCGAATTGCGCAGGGATATGCAAACCGCCCTTGAAATGTATTATGGGATTTCCTTTGCCTTAGATTCTGCTCAGGTCTTGGGCCTTGAGGTAAATGCCCGATTCATTGACACGCAACTCAACCCCAATTATGTGGCTGATTTCGCTCGCAACGATACGGTGCCTACAGATCTGGTTGTCGGACCGATTAGTGCGAGAGTAGCCAGAGCCTACCTTCAAGCCCGACGTGATACGATGGTTCCTATGTTTGCTCCTTTTATGACCCCTGAAAAGGGCCTTAAGGGACGCATTTATTTTGGAACCACGGTTGCAGATCAAATGCGTGAAAAAATGCTCAATTACGCCTTGAGTCAGTACCGCGGAGAGCGTGTGTTTCTTATTGCAGATAGTGGGCAAGAACAGGCTAAAATAGCCGTTAAAAAGGTGTTTGAAGAGGCCTATGACGTACGTTTAGTGAATGATCTTGCCATCGAACAACTCTCTGAATTTCGCGACTCTATCGTGGATTCATTAATCCCCAATTGGGCCTTTTTAGAAACCACACAATCTGGACTGGCTGCCTCGCTCATTTCTATTCTCAATGGAATAAATGCAGAGCCGAAAAAGAGCATGCGCCTATTTAGTACCACACCGAGTGTGGTCTATTTTAGCAATCAGGTAAACCCTATTCATCTCTCGTCCTTGCTCTTTGCCTATCCAGAGATTTATGGTAGACCAACCATGGACTTTGTCTCGTCCTTTAAGCAGCGGTTTGGTTTTAGTCCTTCGGTGACTACAACTCGTGCATTTGATATCACCATGGATGCTTTTTATCGTGTGCTCATCGCGCGCATGGCCAACCATCCGAATGCTAGCGAGGCGGTCATTGAAAAACAGGTATATGCCGGTTCAGACATCGATTACGCCCCTTATGGTATGAATGCCTATCAAAACGTCGCCTACCGGCTGAAATGGGTGCGTGATCTGAGCTTTAGTGCTTTAGATACGACACTCGCTCCAGAAGTCTTCGATCCCTGGCCAGAAATACCGGATACTTGGCTCGCTGATCGCCTGTTAGCCATAGAAAAGATGCGCTATCCTGAACGTTTTGATGAGGACGGACAGCGCATCGAAGAAAATCGAATGGATTAAGAAACAAGACGTCTTCCGTCACAAATGGCCACCGCTTCTGCGATTGACTCAAAAGGATCGCTATACGTGGCAATAAACTCTTGGGCCACATGTACTTTAAATCCGGTCTGTGCTATCGCGCGCATGATCGCTGGATAGTACAGTTCTTGATTTGCTCCGATTTCGTGACGTCCTGGCACGCCAGCGGTGTGATAATGACCAAAATATTCGTGATAGGTCGTGATTTGTTTGATGATATCCCCTTCTTGGATCTGCATGTGGTAAATATCGTAGAGCAGTTTGAAATGATCAGAACCCAGTCTTCGGCATAAACTTACTCCCCAAAGACTAGAATCGGCCATGTAGTCGGGGTGATCCTGCGCATTGAAGAGCTCCATTTGAATGGTGACTTTATGCGCTTCAGCTAGGGGTAGAATGCGCTCTAGTCCGCGGGCGCAATTTTCTAGACCAACGAAATCATTCATGCCTCTTCGATTTCCGCTGAAGCAGATCAAGTTGGTGAATCCGGCATCGGCCACCTTAGGAATCACTTCAGTGTAGCGCTTGACCAATTCATCATGGAATTTCGGATCATTGAACCCTTCTGTCAGACTTATCGCCGCGCCTTCGCACATGCTGCAGTGCATTTCGTATTTTTTAAGCAACTCAAAGTCTTGGGGCCCTACTAGATCGATGGCGTGAATCCCTAAGTCTTTTAATCTTGGCAAGAGTTCACTCAGGTCGTATTGGCTCAAACACCATCTAGCAACTGAATGATTAATGGGTATGCGATTAGCTGATGAGGCATTTTGCCGCTCAAGCTCATGTATTCTTAGCGGAGCAGCCATAAGGGCCACCGCGGGTACCTGCTGAATAAAACTTCTTCGTTTCATGGGTTATTTCTGGATTAAGTCATTCAAAAGATAATGAAATTGAGGCTATGCCTCTGCCAAAGTTTGTACCTTTATATCCCGTAGAAAATAAGTACCCATGCCAACCAAGTATATTTTCGTTACGGGAGGAGTAACTTCTTCATTAGGAAAAGGTATTATTGCCGCTTCATTAGCAAAGCTTCTTCAAGCACGCGGGTACCGCACCACGATCCAAAAATTAGATCCTTATATTAATGTTGATCCAGGAACGCTTAATCCCTATGAGCATGGAGAATGCTACGTTACTGATGACGGGGCCGAAACTGATCTCGATCTTGGTCATTATGAGCGCTTTCTAAATACACCCACCTCTCAAGCGAATAATGTAACCACCGGTCGTATTTATCAAAGTGTGATTGAGAAAGAACGTCGGGGTGATTTCTTAGGAAAAACGGTTCAAGTCGTTCCTCATATCACCAACGAGATCAAAGAGCGTATTCAAATTTTGGGTAACTCAGGAGACTTTGATGTGGTAATCACTGAGATAGGAGGCACAGTTGGAGATATCGAATCGCTACCCTATATAGAAGCAGTAAGGCAGTTGCTCTACGAATTGGGAGAGGGCAACGGCATGGTCGTACATCTCACGCTTATTCCTTATTTGGCGGCTGCCGGAGAGCTGAAAACTAAGCCTACCCAGCATTCGGTAAAAACTCTAATGGAGAGCGGAATCAAGGCCGATGTGCTTGTCTGCCGAACAGAGCACGAACTCGATGAAGATATCCGTTCAAAGATCGCTCGATTCTGTAATGTACCACCCAAGGCCGTTATTCAGTCGATAGACGCGAAGACCATTTATGAAGTTCCCTTGCTGATGCAAGAAGAAGGCCTTGATAGGGTCGTATTAGAGAAACTTGGGCTTGATACTTCACGTCCGGCCAATTTGGATCGATGGAAGTCGTTCGTTGAGAGCATCACTGTTCCGAGTGCCGAGATTACGATTGGGCTCATTGGAAAATATGTAGAGCTTCAAGACTCGTATAAGTCGATTTTAGAAGCGCTGGTGCATGCAGGTGCTGCAAATAAGGTGAAGGTAAACGTGGTATCGGTTCACTCTGAACATCTTGAAGAGCAGCCTATTGATCAGCTACTTAGCGAATTTGATGGTATTCTGGTCGCACCTGGCTTTGGTAGTCGTGGCATTGAAGGAAAGATTAAAGCCGTGAACTACGCTCGGGTCAATAAATTGCCCTATTTCGGAATTTGCCTAGGTATGCAAATGGCCGTGATTGAGTTCGCTCGAAATGTCTTGCATCTCGATCAAGCCAATACGATAGAAGTAGACGCGCAAACCCCTAACCCGGTGATTCATTTGATGGAGACGCAGAAGTCAGTGGACCAAAAAGGAGGGACCATGCGTTTAGGCTCGTGGAAATGTGCTGTACGCTCTGAAACAAAATTGAGCAAAGCTTACCATGGGCAGTCTCTTATTCATGAGCGTCACCGACATCGCTTTGAACTGAACAATTCCTATAAGGATGCACTCGAAGCAGCCGGAATGATCGCCTCTGGGGTAAATCCAGATACCGGTCTAGTAGAAGCTGTTGAAATCGCTGAGCATCCGTGGTTTGTCGGAGTGCAATTTCATCCAGAGTATAAGAGTACTGTTGAGAACCCACATCCGCTTTTCGTGAGCTTTTTGGAGGCAGCCAAGCACTTTCGCCTGCAAAAATCCAACAAAGCGTAATCGTCTAATGAAAGTGTATCTTTGCCAACCAAGCCTTTAAGTTAAAAGACCTCAATGGAAGATCGAAGCCTTGACAAGAATGCAGTTATTGGGTTTGTACTCATCTTTGCGATAATGCTAGGATGGTTGTATTTCAATCAGCCCACCCCAGAAGAACTCGAAGCACAACGCTTAGCAGCCATTGAAGCCGAACAAAGCGCTTCAGATAGGACCTCACAGGTCAATATCGCTGATCAGACCCTAAATGGTACAGACGAGCCCTCTAATTCAGAGCAAGAACGCTACGACGCCTATGCGATGCAGGCCGGAGCTTTTTCTTACACTCAAGCAAAAGACACGCTTGTTGCCGTCACTACACAGCGCTTTATTGCTAATTTTTCAACAAAAGGAGCACAGCTATCCGAATTGGTATTGCGAGAACATGTGGATTACCAAGGTAATCCGGTGCGCCTGGTTGATGCAGCATACTCTGATTTGGGTTTACATTTCAAAACTCGAGATAACCGGCTCATCTCTACCTCTGACCTGCTTTTTGAGGTAGTGCAACACACTTCAGGAGAAGCAACCAAGCTGGTATTTAGAGCGGCCATTGATGCTCAGAGTTTTTTAGAATACACCTACACCTTTAGAGAAGATTCGTATTTAATAGATCTTGGTATTCGCACACAGAACTTGAGTGGGTACATTGCTGAAACCGATCCAATCCGTTTAAAATGGCAGTATTGGGCGCCTAGAAATGACCAAAGTGTAGAGTATGAAAATCGCTATACCCGATTGACCTACCGTTACGATGAAGGGACCATTAAGAAACTTTCAGTCACTTCTGAATTGGATGAAGAGATAGTTCAAGATGTCGATTGGGTTTCTAATAGACATCATTTTTTCAGTGCCATTATAGGAAATAAAAGACCTTTTTCTGAGGTGAATATGCGCTCTGAAAACCTAGTTGAGTCTGAATCAAAAGAGACCAAACACACGAAGCGTTTCACAACAGAAGCTCCTTTAGATCGCATTGGCGGAGAATTGAATGAGTCGCTTTACCTCTACATGGGCCCTACTGATGCGCAGGAAATGGCAGTTCATAAAGAAACCGGAATTATTGACTCTATCCCTTTTGGTTGGGGGATCTTCGGCACGATCAATCGCTACATTTTTAATCCGTTTTTTGATTTTTTGGCGGGTATTTTTCCTTATGGAATTGCCATTATTATCATGACGCTTGTCGTCAGAATCGTGCTGTCTCCTGTGACGTATAAAAGTTATGTCTCTCAGGCCAAAATGAAAGTGATTCAGCCAGAGGTGCAAGAAATCAACAAGAAGTACGAGAATAATGCGATGAAAAAGCAGCAAGAGACGATGAAACTCTACAGCAATGCAGGGGTGAATCCAATGAGCGGGTGCGTGCCTGCTTTATTGCAATTGCCTGTTTTTTATGCTTTGTTTAGCTTCTTTCCGACGGCCTTTAGTTTAAGACAGAAGTCATTTTTATGGGTAGATGATTTGTCATCCTATGACACCATTGTAGAGTTGCCCTTTACCATACCCTTCTACGGAGATCACATTAGCTTATTTCCGATTCTCGCTTCGGTGGCCATCTTCTTTTATATGCAAATGACCACGGGGCAAACTATGCAGATGCAACAGCAACCTGGAATGCCAAACATGAAATTCATCATGTACCTCTCTCCGGTGATGATGCTATTTTTCTTTAACAATTATGCCTCTGGTCTCAGCCTTTATTACTTTGTTTCAAACATGCTGACTATCGCGATTATGTTAGTGATCAAGAACTACATTATCGATGAAAATAGAATTCATCTTCAAGTGCAACAGAACAAAGAGAAGCCTAAAAAAGAAGGTAAGTTTCAACGTAAAATGCGTGAAATGATGGAGCAGGCTGAGAATCAAAAGAAGCTCGGAAAATAGCGCGTCAAAAGCATTACTATTACCTTTGTAGTCTCATATGGCTCAGGTAAAACCCATTTCAGAAACTAAAGTAGTCGTTGGTCTTTCAGGAGGAGTAGACTCTAGTGTAGCCGCATACCTTCTTAAGAATCAGGGCTATCAAGTGATTGGCCTCTTCATGAAAAACTGGCATGATGATTCAGTGACCATTTCAGACGAGTGTCCCTGGTTAGAAGATTCAAATGACGCTTTGATTGTGGCCGACCGGCTTCAGATTCCATTTCAGACCATCGATTTAAGTGAGGAATACAAAAAGCGCATTGTTGATTATATGTTCGCTGAATACCAGTCTGGGCGTACTCCTAATCCGGACGTACTGTGCAATCGAGAAATCAAATTTGATGTTTTCTTAAAGCACGCATTAGCCCTTGGAGCGGACTATGTAGCCACAGGGCATTATTGTAGACGAGAAGCGTTTACCAACGAACACGGTGTAACTTATCGCCTTCTTTCGGGCCTAGACCGATCAAAAGATCAATCCTATTTTTTGTGTCAGCTCAATCAACTTCAGCTATCAAAAAGTTTGTTTCCTATTGGACATTTACAAAAGTCTGAGGTGCGAGCGATCGCTCGAGAGGCCGACCTGATTACTGCTGAAAAACGCGATTCTCAAGGACTTTGTTTTATTGGTAAGGTGAGGTTGCCCGAATTTTTGCAGCAGCGACTAGCACCCAAGCCCGGGCGGATTGTTGAAATCACAGACCGACCTTCGAGCTGTGCGTTAGTCGATGATCTTCAGCAGCGAAGTCGTTCTTACCATTTTCATCCAGAAATGGGCATTGAGCGAGGTGTTCATCAGGGAGCGCATTTCTTTACTATTGGACAGCGTAAAGGCTTAGCTGTTGGGGGGACTAAAGAACCACTTTTCGTTATAGGCATCGACACGGTCGACAATATTGTTTATGTCGGGCAAGGAAGCGATCACTGGGCGCTTTGGCGAGACACCTTATATGTTGAACTCCAGGATCTTCACTATGTCCGTGAAGATTTGGCCTCTTTAACTCGGGTAAATGCACGTATTCGTTACCGTCAGCCTCTCGAACCGGCAACCCTTATTCTTGATCAAGAGCGCGGAGGTCTTTACGTTAAATTCGATCGAAATCAATCCGCAATTACGCCTGGGCAGTTTGTGGCCTGGTATGTCGATGATGATCTAGTAGGATCTGGAGTGATCTCGTAATCCTCGTCAGTAAAAACCGTATTTTCGCTTTGAATCTACAGCATGAAATACGCGCTTAACGAACATCCAAAAGCACTTTATGTTTTTTTGCTTCTATGGTTTCTTGCAGGAGCTATACAGGGCGCCTTAATGCCGCTTTCAGGAGAAGAGGCCTACTATTGGCTCTTTTCTAAGAATTTGCAATGGGGCTACCTCGATCATCCTCCTGCCGTTGCTTTTTTTGCCTATTTGGGCGGACTCATCGCTCCGGGCGAGTTTGGAGCGCGACTATTTTCGAGCATATTGAGCACTGCGACGTTGTGGTTGCTTTATGATTTGTGCGGTAAAAAGAACCTGAGACTTTTTATTTTTATGGTTCTCGGATTGCTTGCCGTGCACGCCGGAAGTTTTCTGATTAAGACAGATGTTCCGCTACTTTTTTTTGAAACCCTATTTTTTTGGTTTTACAAGCGTTATTTAGCGCGTGAGGGGTTTAGAGAAGTCATAGGCCTCGCTGTGGCTATTGTTGGCATGCTACTTAGCAAGTATCACGGTGTACTCATTGTTTTTTTTACCCTGTTATCGTTTCCTAAACTTGTTTTAAAACCCTCATTTTGGGGTATTGTGCTTCTGAGTTTGATTTTATTGAGCCCACACATATATTGGCTTTATCTCAACGATTGGTCGAGTTTTGTATTTCACCTGAACGATCGTGCCGATATAAGTTTTAAATCTTCGAATGTACTGTCGTATGTACTTTCTCAGCCCGTGGTGCTCGGTCCGCTAGTGAGTTTTCCTGTTTTTCTCGCTCTGCTTAAGCAACCCACTAAAGATCATTTTAATCGCGCTCTTCAATGGGTCTTTTGTGGGGTGCTTATTTTTTTCTTGATTCAATCCTTTAGAGTATTTATACATAAACATTGGACTAGCGTTGTCTTAGTTCCGATGATGCTTTTGGCGTTTGAGCCCTTATCACAATCTACAACACTAGCGCTATGGGTGCGCCGTCTAAGTCGGGTTTCTTTATTCTGTTTTGTATTATTTAGAGTCTATTTGAGCTACGATTACCTCCCAGCTTCGATCAGTAAGGGCTTAGAGCCCCTTCACCATTGGAAGATTTGGGCCCAAGAGCTAGAAGAGCTTTCTCAAGGGTACCCCATCGTGTTTATCAACAGTTATGAAAATGCCTCTCGTTATGAATTCTATTCAGGTAATGCTGCGCACACGCTAAGCACAGTGTATTTTAACAATACACAATTTGACTACTGGGGCGGCGAGCACGCCTTTCGAGACCGAAAAGTATTGCTCGTACATCATAAAAGAGATCAAGAGGGCTTTGAAACCTATACCGCTTCAAATAATGCGCGTATTTATTATCGCTTTGTAGATCGATTTAGGGCCTTTGACCGCTTATCGATTTCTATTGCGCCCTTGGAGGATCGACGTTTTGCCCTAACGATCTCAAACCCCTATGACTTTGAGATAAAATCTGAACCAGAAAGCCCCGTAACGCTTAAGGCATATCTACTAGAGGGTGAACGCATCATTAAAGAACATACATTGATTTCATCTCTGCAGATGAAACCTAAAGAGACGCTTCTAGATACGTTTGAAATGGACTTGACTACAGAAGTAGATCGCTTTCATCTGCGTTTCGGAGTACAGGCAGGTACCTTGCCACCGACAATTAATAGTAATCGCTTAACCTTAAGTTCAAACTGATGCCCGTTAAAGATCGCCAACCTCAATTAGAAGCATTTTCGCGTTTATTGGACATTATGGATGATTTGCGTGAAAAGTGTCCATGGGATCGCAAACAGACATTCGAGTCTTTGCGCACACTTACTATAGAAGAAACTCACGAATTATCTGAGGCGATTATTGATCAGGATTTAGAAGAGGTGAGAAAAGAATTAGGAGATCTATTATTGCATATTGTCTTTTATGCCAAATTGGGCGAAGAGTCTAAGGCATTTACCCTCAAATCGGTCATCGATGGCATTTGCGAAAAATTGATCGTCAGGCACCCCCATATTTATGGAGACATAAAGGTCGCTGATGAAGAAGAAGTAAAGAAAAATTGGGAGAAAATAAAGCTAAAAGAGGGCAAGAAGTCGGTTTTAGAGGGCGTTCCGAAAGGACTCTCTTCGGTGATTAAAGCACAGCGAATTCAAGAAAAAGCCGCAGGGGTCGGATTCGAGTGGAATCAAATCCACGAAGTGATAGAAAAAGTGAAAGAAGAATGGACCGAGCTTGAACACGAAATTGCTCGCAATAAGACAGAGGCCATGGAACAAGAGTTTGGAGATCTCTTGTTTTCAATGATCAACCTTTCTCGATTCTTAAAGATTAATCCAGAAAATGCTTTGGAGCAGACCAACAAAAAATTTATGAAGCGCTTTCAATATATGGAAGTCCAAGCCCGCGCATCAAACAAGGCTTTGGCGGCAATGACCCTTGAAGAAATGGATGAACTTTGGAAAGCTGCAAAAGCACAATGATCACAACGATTAAACGTCACATCTCCGAAGCTCCGTATACCATCAACCTTGCTGTTCCGGTTATCTTAGGCATGTTAGGGCATACCTTGGTTGCTTTTGCCGATAACATTATGGTGGGTCAATTGGGTCCGGCAGAGCTTGCGGCAGTTTCGTTGGGTAACAGTTTTCTGTTTATCGCAATGTCTGTTGGACTTGGTCTATCGACGGCAATCACACCGCTTATCGCCGAAGCGGATGGCTTTAAAAAGCAATTCGAGATTAAAAAAGTCTTTAAGCATGGCGTGCTGATTTGCGCCGTGGTCGGACTGATTCTTACGGGGGTCGTATTTCTCTCTACTCCTTTGCTCTATCGCATGCAGCAACCAGAAGAAGTCTTAGTTCATGCGGTTCCTTTTTTGACTATTGTTGGGGTATCCTTGATACCGCTAATGCTTTTTCAAGCCATAAAGCAATTATGTGATGGACTTTCACGCACGCGTTTACCTATGTACGCTTCTATCTTTGGAAACTTGCTGAATGTGCTACTCAACTATCTTTTAATCTTCGGAAATTTTGGATTTCCTGAGATGGGTGTCTCAGGGGCAGCACTGGGCACCTTGATCTCACGACTGGTAATGCTTTTTTTGCTTGTACTTTTTTTAAAGCGCTCTACTTTCTTTGCTCCCTATCTTTCGAATTTGCGTTGGAAGGTCATTAGTTGGCGTTTTTCTAGACGTATTTTGGCCTTAGGATTACCCTCTTCGTTTCAGGTTTTCTTTGAAGTGACCTTATTTACCTCGGCGATTTGGCTAAGTGGTATTTTGGGAACCTTACAACAGGCAGCGAATCAGATAGCGCTCAACCTGGCCTCAATGACCTACATGGTAGGAATTGGACTAAATGTTGCAGCGATGATTCGGGTAGGAAATCAGCGCGGCAAGCGAGATTTTAAGCGGTTAAATGAAGTGGCCCAGTCGATTTTCTTTCTCACCTTAGTCGTAGAGCTAGTTTTTGCCTTGGGTTTTATGGTGGCCAGAGAGGTGCTTCCCGGACTCTATTTAGATGCAAATGACCCTGTGAATCGCGTAGATAACTTGTTTGTAATGAGTTTAGCCAGCGAACTGCTGCTTTGGGCGGCCGTGTTTCAGATTTTTGATGGCCTACAAGTGGTAGTAATTGGGGCATTGAGAGGCATGCAAGATGTTAATTTTACGGCCTATATCACCTTTATTGCGTATTGGATTGTAGGATTTCCTGTCTCGTATTATTTAGGATTACATACCACACTTGGAGCTCAAGGTATATGGATCGGACTCACGCTAAGTCTCATGGTCTCTGCCTTATTGTTGTACCTTCGATTTCAATACTTATCAAAAACACATCGCATTCTCTATGTCACTTCCTAGATTTTTGTTGGCAGACAACGCTAGTTATCCGGATACTATGTACGTGCTACATACCGAGTATCCACGATTTTTGCTCAACGTAGCCAATGACGAGATTACCTGGTTCGAAACCTTTGACGACGACGACATCACGGATCTTGAGCAAGAGAGTATGAGGCTCATCGAAGAAGCGCTCGCCTTTTATGATAAAGAAGTCGATTCATTGGATTTTTGATGCTCGAGGTTATTCAACAAATTGATCGCTCGTTTTTGTTTTGGGTCCAGGATTTAGGTACTCCATTTTTTGATCAATTCTGGTTGCTGATCACCAAAAAAGAAAATAGTCTGCCTTTGTATGTGGTGATGTTAGTCCTTGCTCAGCGCTATCTAGGGTGGAAGCAATTTGGTTGGATGGTGCTGTTCACTGTGCTGTTGATTACGGTCTCTGATCAAGTTACAAATGCATTCAAAGACGGATTTATGCGCCTTCGGCCCTGCCATGACCCTGAGCTCGCTGGCTTGCTAAGACCATTGAATTACTGTGGTGGTCGGTATAGTTTTTTTTCAGGTCATGCGTCGAATGGATTTGCAGCGGCCTCTTTTTATGCCTTTAGTCTAATGCGCTACAACACGTATTTACGCTGGTTGTTTTTTTGGGCTTTTTTACTGGCCTTTAGTAGGGTTTATTTGGGTGTTCATTACCTCAGTGATATTATAGTGGGTGCGGCTTTTGGTCTTTTATGGGGCGCTCTATTTTCAGCTATTTTTAAAAAATATGTCCTAAAACGCTATGCGGATTTGTAAAGTTCATTGGAGTTTATGGATGCTCTTGGTACTGGTTTACCTAGTGGCTTTCTTCATGCCATTAATGGAGAATGATTCTGCTCAGTTTGCGGTCATGGCAATGCAGATGGCTCAGGATAACGACTATTTGCACCTGTATAAAAATGGATTGGATTACCTAGACAAACCCCATATGCATTATTGGCTTGCTGCATTTAGCTTTGAGCTTTTCGGAGTTTCAGCTTGGGCTTACCGTTTGCCTGCTATGTTGAGTTTAGTTCTTGCGGCGTACGCCATGTTTCGATTAGGCACGTTACTTAGAGATAGTGACTTTGGAAGGGTTGTCGCTTTTGTATTCTTATCGACACAGACAATGCTTCTAGCAGCATTCGACTTACGTACCGATACTCTTTTGGTTTCTTTCGTTACCCTGTCACTATGGAAACTTATCGCGTATGTGAAGTCTGAGCGGCTCATCGACCTTATTCTTGCGACAATGGGCGCTGCCGTTGCGTTTTCTACTAAAGGCATGCTCGCTTTGGTAGTCATAGCAATATCTTTTTTAAGTTACCTGTATCTTCATAGGGCATGGAAGGTGCTCTGGTCTTACCACCTCCCCGTTGCTATTTTTATATTCTTTATAAGCATTGCTCCTGTATTATATGCCTATTATGTACAGTTCGATCTTCATCCAGAAAAGGTGATTCGAGGCGTCTCTGAGCGAAGTGGTGTGCGTTTTATTCTATGGGATCAAAGTTTTGAACGGCTTAGTGGAACAGGACATGGAAAGAACTCGAACGGATTCTTCTTCTTTTTTCACACGCTGCTCTGGATTGTATTACCCTACACTTTCTATTTTTTATCCCAAAGTTTTCGATTTTCATTCAACGCAGTATCATTTCGACGTAAGCCCGCCGGATTTGCTTTTTTTGCCCTGTTTTTTCTGTTGCTTCTCATGAGTTTTTCGCAGTTTAAGCTGCCCCATTACTTGAATGTTCTGATGCCCCTGATTGCTTTGATTATTGCTCAAGGATTGTTTGAAGGCATGACACATAAAACCAGGCGATGGATGCGGTTCTCAAATGGATTACTCCTCGCGCTCTATGGGGTGGTGACCCTAGCCCTATTTTTAGTGTTCTCTCCTGATTTTTGGCCCCTATTGATTGTTGGGATATCGTGGACTCTAACCGTCTATTTATACATGAGGCGCACCTTTAATCAGCTAGCACTTGTGATTGCTGTCTCATTCACGTTTAACCTGCTCAGTTTGATTCATTTTTATCCCCAATTACTTCAATTCCAGTCTGGCACCCAGCTGTACAAGCACATTCCAGCATCGGGCGTCGTTTACAACTATTCTGATGATTACACTTGGGTTCTTGATTTTAAGCGAAAAAAATTGACCATTCCTTTGAAAGAGGATGCCTTGAAAAGGTTGCCAAAAGGATCCTTTGTATATGTCGATCAAAAGCATTTGCCTTCATTCAAGCACTACTTTCCAGAAGCTATTGAATACGCGAGTAGTGCTCATTTTCGAGTGACGCGTTTGAATCTCAACTTTTTGAATCCGGCGACCAGAGCAGATGAGTTGCAGGTCAAACGCATTATGTATCTGCCTTGAACGAATTGTCTTTTAAGACGGGGTTCAAGTGATAAAATATGCCGAGAAGGGACACTAAAGCATTGGAAATAAAGAATAAAACGCTCAAGGCTACGGCAATTTCTGAATCAATTGTAAGCCATTGGGCTCCGTATAAAAAGGTAATCTCACGTAGTCCAATTCCACCTAAACTTATCGGTAAAACTGAGAGTATTGAAGAAAGGGTAAAAAGCAGTAAAAATGGCCAGGCACTATCCATGTAGCCTAATCCCAAAAGTAGCAAATAACACGCGCCCACCTGAATGGCTTGTAGCGCCAATGATGCGTAGAGTGTAGTAGAATAGGCCGGAAGGGCGTAGCGAAACCATAGTCGTTTCATGAGATAAAAGCCAAATAGGGGCAAGGGCAGCAGTAAGGCTGCATACTTTAAATACGGCACGATCAGCAAAAGCTGGCCAGCACCTAAACCCCGATTTTGAGCGAAATAAATCGAACTGAGCACGAGCGTCAACAGGGTCAATGCAACTAGGCCACTTAAACGGTCTAGAAGAAGCACTGAAATAATGCGCTTCAATTTAACGGGATAATTTCTTGAAAGGATATAGGCTTTGTAGGCATCTCCGCCAATACCTCCTGGTAAAAATAGATTGTAAAACATACCCTGCAAATACAACTTCCAATGCGTAAGCAGGGGTACTATAAGAGTGATCGATTTAAGATAGTGTAACAGCCTAAGGTGAGCAATCCATTTAGAGAATAGTACGAGTAAAGTGGCAAACAGTAGGTGTGGTATACTCACTTGTTTTAGTGTCTCCCATACCTCACTCACCCCCAATTTTGAGAAAACCAGATAGAGCAGTGCGGCGCTCACAGCGACCTTTAAAATTGTTTTTAGGCCTTTGTAGCCCTGTGTCTTCATTGTTGGTGCTTATCGGGTTGAAGCGCTCCAAATGCCCTTCAGGCGGTAAGGACGTTTGCTTTGAGACTCGTAATAGGTACGTATGAGCATTTCCATAACGATCCCAACGGTAAAAAGTTGCACTCCGGAGAGTATGAACATCAAACCGAAGATGAGCAGTGGACGCTGGCCAATATCTTCGCCGAAATAAAATTTCTCCACTAATAACCAGGCATTAATGCCTAATCCAATAAGAATTAGAAAAAACCCAAAAATGCCAAAAAGGTGAATCGGTCGTTGCAGATATTTTCGAATGAATAAGAGCAACATCATATCGGCAACCACTTTAAATACACGCTCAAGGCCGTATTTAGAAACTCCAGCATGCCGGGCGTGGTGACTCACCGGAACCTGCTTAATTTGTGCGCCCTCTAAGAAAGCTAATAAGGTGATGAACCGGTGCATTTCGCCATATAAATTGAGGTTCTTCGCGATGTCTCTGCTAAATACTTTCAATGCACAACCATTGTCTTTAATGGACAAGCTAGTCACTTTGCGCACCAGAAAATTAGCCACCTTAGAAGGAATGGTTTTTAACCAACTGTCCTTCCTTTTCTGACGAATTCCGGTGACCAAATCGTAATGTTCGTCAACAGCTACTTGTAGCATGCGTGGAATATCGCAAGGGTCGTTTTGCAGGTCGCCATCCATGGTAATAATGTATTCACCGTGCGCGTAATCTATACCGGCCGCAAGCGCTAAGCTTTGCCCATAATTTTTTTTAAGTTCAATGAGATGCACGAACGGATCGTTCATTTGCTTTATTCGCTGTACTGTTTCGTCCTTAGAAAAGTCATTCACGAACACGATTTCATAGTGGTATCCTACTAGGCTCTCATGGATTTTTTTGGTTAATAAGACCACATTGTCTTCTTCATTGTATACCGGAATTACAATGGATAAAAGTGCTGTGGTTACTATTGGTGATTTAGTGTTCATGCGTTTCAGATGTCTTTAATAGCCCAGGAAGTGCCGCCTTAAATCGAAGGAGTCTTGGAATAGAGACACTTCTGATGTAAGGATCATTCGGATTGTTTTTCTCATAGTCTTGATGGTACGCTTCTGCTTCGTAAAACACTTCAAATGGTTTGACCTCTGTAACTATGGGTTGACGATATACCCGTGATTCGTTAAGTGCTTTAATGTAACTTTCGATGTATCGCTTTTCTTCAGAAGAAGAGTAAAACGCGATAGACCGGTATTGGGTGCCTCGATCTGGGCCTTGACGATTGAGTGTCGTAGGGTCGTGGGATACAAAAAAGACGGTTAACAGTTCTTGATAACTGATCACTTTTGGATCATAATAGACCGCTACCGCCTCTGCATGACTCGTCTCTCCATAACTCACTTGGCGATAGGTAGGATTTTTTTCCCTACCCCCTGAGTACCCAGAAATGGCCTCATGTACTCCTTTAACACTTTCAAAAATGGCTTCGACACACCAAAAACAACCTGAGGCGAAATAGGCGACGGCAAAAGAATCTTCTTGAATCGCATCACTACGCTGTTCTTGTTGAGCGTTTGAGCCACAAGAAAAGAATAAAAGGGCACCTAATAGGGCGAGGTGTTTAGACATGCTTCGTGGGTTTTAAAGCCTTAGCATTGATAAAAAATAACACAGAAAAGGCCAAAGCGATGTAAAAAAAAGGGGTAAATGATGCCTCGAGAGCGAATTTAATCGCGGTGGCGGCACAGAGTAATACGGCCATATAATTCACCCTCAAGAGCACCTCTCGTTGAATCATCCATCGTTCTTTTGGCGCTTTTGACATAATTTATGATTTCAACACCCACTCTTTCGACTGCAATAAGGGCTCGGCTTGTTTGAATTTTACTTCACGCTCTTCACCGCTTAAAGTGTGCACGATTTTCACCCGCTCATTACGTCCAATTTTAGGAAGCTCTCTTGTAACGGTTTCTGCAACTTGGCGACGCCCATTTGAAACTCTGGCAGCGACCTCACGTTGTCTTTGAGCCATCTCTTCGGTATTCAAGATCGTCTCTTTAGAGGTGCTTATCTTTTCATTTTTTGGTTTTTTCAGTACACTGATATCGCTGATAGGACGCTGCTGTTCAGAAGGAATGCGAGCCTTAAGTAAGAATCCAAGTAATTCACGATTCACTTTTGAGAGCATTGATTTAAAAAGTTCAAAAGCCTCGAATTTATAAATCAACAGCGGGTCTTTCTGTTCATGCACAGCCAATTGAACAGATTGCTTTAATTCATCCATTTTTCGCAGATGATCCTTCCAAGCCTCGTCGATAAGGGCTAGGGCACTATTTTTCTCAAAATCTTCTACTAAACTCGTGGCATTTGTTGCACTTGCCTTCTCGAGATCGGTGACGATTTGAATGGTTTTCTGTCCATCAGTAAATGGAACCACTATACGTTTAAACGTATTGGCAGGATTTGAAATAATGTTCTGCACCACAGGCAGCGCCACTTCTGCGTGCTCATTCAATTTGGCTTCGTAGGCCTGATAAGCTTGTGCGTAGAGTGTTTGGGTAAGCGCATTAGGTGTAGTGGACAAGAAAGTTTTCTCGTCTATCAAATCAATCATTCCAAATAAACTGATTACTTGAAATTGGAAGTCTTTGTAATCCTCTGCATCCTTTGTTTGGTCGATAATCGCCTCACAGGTGTCATAAATCATATTGGCGATATCCACTTTAAGTCGATTACCTGAAAGGGCGTGCTTTCTGCGCTTGTAAATTACTTCGCGCTGGGCGTTCATTACATCGTCGTATTCAAGCAATCGTTTACGAATTCCAAAGTTATTTTCTTCAACTTTCTTTTGAGCCCGTTCTATCGACTTAGTCATCATGCTATGCTGGATAACCTCACCTTCTTTGAGTCCCATGCGATCCATGATCTTTGCCATGCGTTCAGAGCCAAAGAGTCTCATGAGGTTGTCTTCTAAAGAAACATAAAACTGAGAACTTCCTGGATCACCTTGACGCCCAGATCGTCCTCGGAGCTGCCGGTCGACTCTTCTTGAGTCATGGCGCTCTGTTCCAATGATGGCTAGACCTCCAGCTTGCTTTACGGCTTCGCTTAATTTAATGTCAGTTCCTCTACCCGCCATGTTCGTCGCAATAGTTACCACACCCGACTTTCCGGCTTCAGCTACAATATCTGCTTCTTTTTTGTGCAGCTTAGCGTTCAATACGTTATGGTTAATCTTGCGAACCGATAACAACTTTGATACCAGCTCGGATACTTCTACTGAAGTGGTACCGATGAGCACAGGCCTACCTTGTTCCGATAGTTTTACCACCTCTTCGATAAGCGCATTGTACTTTTCGCGCTTCGTCTTGTATATGAGATCGTCTCTATCGTCTCTAGCGATGGGTCTATTGGTGGGGATCTCAACCACATCGAGTTTGTAGATCTCCCAAAATTCGCCCGCTTCGGTTACTGCCGTTCCAGTCATACCCGACAACTTGCTATACATCCTAAAGTAATTCTGGAGTGTGATGGTAGCGAAAGTTTGAGTAAGCGCCTCAATTTTTACGTTCTCTTTGGCCTCAATCGCTTGATGTAAGCCGTCAGAATATCGACGTCCGTCCATAATTCGGCCCGTTTGCTCGTCGACAATCTTCACCTTATTATCGATGACAACATATTCTACATCCTTTTCAAATAGGGTGTAGGCTTTGAGCAATTGCGTCAACGTATGGATGCGTTCACTTTTTATAGAGAACTCTTTAAATAGCTGCTCTTTTCTTTGGGCCTCTTCTTCTGCGGACAATCCAAGACGTTCAATGGCTGCGATTTCTGCTCCAATGTCAGGCAAGATGAAAAACTGCTGATCTTCTTCGTTAGAGAGGGTCTGTATTCCTTTCTCGGTAAGTTCAATTTGATTGTTCTTCTCTTCTATAGTAAACAACAGCTCGGCGTCTACTTTAGCCATCTCTTTGGCGTTGTCTTGTAGGTAATAGCTTTCGGTTTTTTGAAGAAGTTGCCGGTTGCCTTCTTCACTTAAGAACTTAATAAGCGCCTTATTTTTTGGTAGTCCTCGGTGTACTCTCAACAATAAAAAGCCTCCTTCTTTGAGCTCTCCGGCCAGTATTTTTTTCTTAGCCTCTGCCAGGGTGGCTGTCAATTCGGTGCGTTGGCGCTGAACAAGATCGCTAATTCGAGGTTTGAGTTTGTCAAAGTCGTGACGTTCTCCTTCAGGTACGGGCCCTGAAATGATTAGAGGGGTTCTTGCATCGTCAATGAGTACCGAGTCTACTTCGTCAACTATGGCATAGTTAGGCTTTCGCTGAACCACATCCTGAGCTTGATGGGCCATGTTATCTCGTAAGTAATCGAAACCAAACTCATTATTTGTACCGTAGGTAATATCTGCCAGATAGGCCTTTTTTCTTTCGGCACTGTTTGGTTGGTGATTGTCAATGCAATCCACTGAAAGACCGTGAAATTCAAATATTGGAGCCATCCATTGGCTATCTCTTTTCGCTAGATAGTCATTCACGGTTACCAAATGAACACCACGCCCTGTTAAGGCGTTTAGAAATACTGGAAGGGTCGCTACAAGCGTTTTACCTTCTCCGGTCTGCATCTCGGCAATTTTACCTTGATGAAGCGCTATTCCGCCGATGAGCTGCACGTCGTAATGTACCATGTCCCAAATCACCTCTTTTCCAGCAGCGTTCCATGAGTTTGACCAGATAGCTTCTTCACCGTCTAGCGTAACATAGGATCGACTTCCAGACAGCTCGCGATCAAAAGCGGAGGCCTTTACACGTATTGAAGGATGTTCTTTGAAACGTCTAGCAGTCTCACGCACGACTGCAAAGGCTTGAGGCAATAACTGACTAAGCGTGGTCTCGTTCGTGGCGATAATTTTATCTTCGAGCTGATCGATTTGATCATAGAGCAATTCGCGTTGATCGATGTCTTTGGTTTCATCAATCTGTTCGTAGAGGGCCTTTATCTGGTCTTCAAGCTCTGCCGTAGCTTCTTTCAATCTTGCCTTAAAGTCTTGTGTCTTTGCTCGAAGGGCATCAATAGACAATGAGGATAGCGCGGCTTCTTCTCGCTTTACCGCATCGACAAGGGGTTGTATTGATTTTAAGTCGTTTTTTGATTTATCGCCAACAAAGACCTTGAGAATATTCGTTACAATGCTCATAATTCTTGTAAAATTAACTAAAAAAAGCCTCTTTAAGAGGCTTTGTGCTTTGCTTTGAGAAGCAGTTTAATACTCGTCTTCGTTCCAGAGATAGTCTTCTTCGGTAGGGTAATCCGGCCAAATCTCTTCTATTGATTCATAAATCTCTTCACCTTCTTCTTCCATTGACTGCAGATTCTCTACCACCTCTAAAGGAGCCCCTGTGCGAATGGCGTAATCAATAAGCTCATCTTTCGTAGCGGGCCAAGGCGCGTCACTCAAATATGAAGCAAGTTCTAACGTCCAATACATAATAAAAAGGGTTTAAATTTTTGCAAAAATAGAAGTTCGCTTAAAATAGCCTAAACAATAAAATAAAAAAGGTGTTAAAGTTTGGTTAACGCCTTTTTCTGTCTTCTAAGAACCCTTTTCTCTTTCGATTTTTTCTGCGCGTTTTTGTGAAGTACAAGAGTACAATGTAGATCAGAAATACGATACCTAACAAGACATAAGTAGAGGGCATGACTTAATAATTAATAGAGTGTTGGGCGGCGAACGCGTCTTTCTTGGTAATAAGAATCAGCGCCAGTAGGGCACAGAGTAAAAGTTCTATTGAAAACTGCTGCACTCTAAAGGCCGCTAATGGAAACACGAGTAATGTTAACACCGCGACGGTTTGAAATAATACTTTACTTCTGAATAGAAGGGCAAGAAGTAAGAGGGGATTCGCCCAGAAGATCGAAAAATTATATACGGTGGCGTAATGTTCTGAAAAGAAATTTAAGAAGGTGAGCAATAGTCCAATACAGCCAAAAAGGCCCAGGATCAACGAATCGATTACTGCATACATCTTGCCGGATTTTCCCAGCCATAGGCTAATTAGGGCATAGAGAAAGAGCAGACTAATAAGCATTAAGGGCGAGCCCAAAAATGAGGCATTCTCTTTTACATAGCGCCTTGGTAGCACACTTTCTTTGACCTTTACTAAAGCATGTCCTGAAATGGTACTCTGATCAAGTAAATGTTCGAGGTAAGTGGGTAAATAGAATAAATCTGTGGTTTGAAGTGGTCGATCTACTCGTGATCCTAAAACTAGATCGATGCCAAATCGATTCCAAGAAAATGCTGAAAGATGTTCTCGTATGGTCGAGCGAAAGGTAAGGTTTGTGGGGTCAAAGGCAGTCGTAATTTTCGAATTATCTTCGAAGCTCGCTGCCAATATCTCTGGAATTTTTGTCGCACAATTCTCTGTTAAGAAATCATAGCGATAGTATTTGTTTTCTGGTTGAGCATTGTTGTTAAGAGCGTCAAAAACTGCCTGCCGCTGTGAAGGTGTTAGGTTGAGCTCTTGTCGAGAAACAGATCTTCCGACATAGTTGTAATAGGCCTTAAATGCCTCGTAGCTACTTATAGAAACAAAATAATCTAGCTTTCCTTTGACAAAATTTACATAGAAGTTAGGAGCATCAAAGTCAAAGGTGCCAAAATTGAATACTTGGTCAATGCCCTGAATAGGGTCATAAACATGCACGGCAGAATGACCAAAAGCGGCATGTAACTCAGGGCCTGGACTACAGGTCAGTACATTTATTTTTGAAGCCTGACTCAGAACCGCTTGTGCGCGGTGGCTCAGCGGAAGGCACAAAAACACAGCTAAAAGAAGTGTTCGAAACATAGCAACTAGGCTCGGTTCACCAAAGATAAGACGAAGGTGCAGACGAATAAAGTGTAAATTAGCGCCTAGTATGCGGATTAAAGAAAACAGCGCCAACGCCATCACGCTTCTCAATGCTATTTTTGGCTTTTTAGGGTGCATTGCCCTCACGCAATTAAGGTACGATCTCGCCTTAGGTGCCTTGCTTCTAGCCGCAATGGCTGATTTTTTAGATGGATTTGTCGCCCGATGGCTTAAAGTGGATTCGGCCTATGGAAACTTTTTAGATTCTATGGCTGATTTGGTAAGTTTCGGTCTGTTACCCAGCTTATGGTGGTATTACGCGCTTTCAGACACACTCAGTCAATCGCTCTCAATTATTGCGGCATTAATGCTCTTTGTAGCAGCCTTACTGCGTTTGGTTCGTTTTTCGGTATACCCGGCGAATACGACACATTTCGAGGGACTTCCTACTCCGGCGATGGCACTTTTTGTGGTGCTATTAACTCGAACCGATCTTTTTGAAGACCTCTCATACTTTACTCCGGTATGGTTCAGCAGAACGGTTTTACTACTTAGCGTAGTACTCTCGCTTTGGATGATTAGCAAGATTCCTGCAGTGTCTTTAAAGTTCGAGGGGGTTGGATTCAAGCAAAATGTCTTGCGTTATCTCGTGCTTTTAGGTGCGGTGGTCGGATGCATCACCCTGGCAGATGATTTTGTGCTCGTGCTGCTTCCTGTATACGTTTTAAGCGCCGCCTTTATTAAACGCTAAGCGTTTTTTTCTGAGCTCGAAATTCTGACCTAAATACACCTTTCTGACCATTTCATCTGCGGCTAGTTCTTCCGGAGCTCCGGCCTTTAAAATCGTTCCCTCGAACATCAAATAAGACCGCTCAGTGATCGCAAGGGTTTCTTGAACGTTGTGATCGGTGATGAGGATACCGATGTTTTTGTCTTTTAACTGTGCAACAATGCGTTGTATGTCTTCAACGGCGACCGGATCTACGCCTGCAAAGGGCTCATCGAGTAGAATGAACTTAGGGTCTGTCGCTAGCGCTCTAGCGATTTCGGTTCTTCGTCTTTCGCCCCCAGATAATAAATCACCTCGATTCTTTCTGATATGCGCGAGAGAAAATTCTTCAATAAGTGCATCGCGTTTTTTTAGTTGCTCAGCCTTTGAGAGCGTGGTAGTTTGAAGCACACTGAGGATGTTGTCTTCGACACTCAATTTTCTGAACACCGAAGCCTCTTGAGCGAGATATCCTATACCGTGCTGAGCACGTTTGAACATCGGAAAGTGAGTGATGTCTAAATGATCGAGATAGATGGCTCCGGCATTGGCTTGAATCAATCCGACGATCATGTAAAACGAGGTGGTTTTACCTGCGCCGTTGGGCCCCAATAGACCGATGATTTCTCCTTGATTTACCTCAAGTGAGATCCCTTTTACTACGGTGCGTTGCTGGTACACCTTCTTGATGTTTTCTGCCCTCAGTTTCACCTGTCCTCATTTAAGGCATCCCAGTATTCATATGCGCGTCTCAGGTGAGGAATCACAATGGTTCCGCCAATCAGGGTCGCAATTCCAAGTGTTTCTGTGACTTCTTCGGCCGTGCATCCGGCTTTTTTTGCACCCTCAAGGTGATAGCGTACACAGTCGTCGCAGCGCAAGACTGCAGAGGCCACGAGCCCTAAGAGCTCTTTGGTTTTCGCATCTAGCGCACCTTCGCTAAACGCGTTAGTGTCTAAATTAAAGATGCGTTTGATCAGTTTTTGATCGTCATTTAGAATGCGCTCATTCATTCTCGAGCGATACGCGTTGAAGTCTTCTACAAGTTTATTTGGCATTTTTTCGTTCTTTTCTCAATACAAATTTTGAAATACTAATGCTCAATTCATAGAGTATCATAACAGGTATTGCCACGATGATTTGACTGGCAACATCGGGCGGAGTAATTACTGCAGAAAGCACCAGTACCAGTACTAAAGCGATTTTTCGGTATTTCTTTAAAAATTCAGGGGTGACCAACCCGATTTTGGTGAGAAAGTAAATTAAAATCGGTAGTTCAAACATGATTCCGCAGGCAATTACTGAGGCTCTTACCGTTGCGATATATGAAGAAATGTCGATTTCATTGCTCACCTCAGCACTTACTTGGTAGGTGCCCAAGAAGTTAATCGATAAAGGGGCGACGATGTAGTATCCAAACAAAACGCCAAGAAAGAATAAAAACGAAGCCGCACCGATAAACCCTTTAGAATATTTGCGCTCTTCTTCGTACAAACCGGGGCTGATAAACCGCCATATTTCAAACAAAAGGTACGGAAACCCTAGGATGAATCCCGCCCAAATAGAGGTCCAGATATGGGCTGAAAATTGCCCGGCCATCGTTCTGTTTTGAATGGTGAACGGC
>JBJOGS010000090.1:0-19291 GCA_046048095.1 Bacteroidota bacterium | reverse complement strand
TTGGCCGATTAAGACGGGCCTCTAAGTAAAGCGGCTGCTTCTTTGGCAAAATAGGTGGCAATTAGATCGGCTCCGGCTCGTTTAAAGCTGAGCAACTGCTCCATAAAAACGGGTTCGTAATCGATCCATCCTTTTTCAGCTGCCGCTTTAATCATGGCGTATTCTCCTGATACTTGATAAACGGCAACGGGCAGGTGCACCTGATCTTTAACCTCTCTAACGATATCGAGATAGGGTAGCCCGGGCTTTACCATTAAAATGTCGGCCCCTTCATCTTGGTCCATTAGTGCTTCCTTGAGCGCTTCTATGCGATTTGCTGGATCCATCTGATAGGTCTTTTTGTCTTTTGGAATGTTCGAAGCAGCAACTGGGGCCGAGTCTAATGCATCCCTGAAGGGTCCGTAATGGGCGCTAGCGTATTTCGCTGCGTATGAGAGTATGCCCACATCTTCGAATTGCGCCTGGTCTAGGGCTTGGCGTATCTTCAGCACGCGACCGTCCATCATGTCGCTAGGGGCCACAAAGTCGGCTCCGGCACGAGCATGTGAAACACTCATTTTACAGAGGGCTTCGACGGTTTCGTCGTTGAGCACCTTTCCATTTTCGACTATTCCGTCATGTCCATAAATTGAAAACGGATCAAGCGCGACATCGGTGAACACTAACATTTCGGGGCAGCTGTATTTGACGGCCTTGATCGCGCGTTGCATGAGTCCATTATCGTTGAAGGCTTCGGTGCCTTTGTTGTCTTTTTTAGCATTTTCAGCCTTAGCAAAGAGTAAAACGGCTTTTAAATCAAGAGATTGAAGCGCCTGAACCTCGCGTTCGAGTTCGTCTAGACTTAGCCTATATTGACCGGGCATGGAGAGAATCTCTTCTCGAATTCCTTGACCTTCGACCACAAATAGGGGCACGATAAAGTCATTTACGCTGAGATGGGTTTCTTGAACCAGCGCTCTGATCGCCGCGTTTTGTCGTAAGCGACGGTTTCTAATGATGGGGTACATAAATTTCTCCTTTTAAATAGAGGCGCGCGTCACCGCTGAGCAGTACGCGATCCCCTTTGAGTTCACATTTAAGGGTGCCGCCTCTCTGAGAGGCTTGGTAGGCAATCATTTTCGTTTTACCCAGTCTCTTAGACCAATAAACGGCTAATGAGGTGTGGGCCGAACCGGTTACAGGGTCTTCATCGACGCCCACCGCTGGACCAAAAAACCGAGAAACAAAATCGATTTCTCCCTCGCCTTTTGCGGTAAGAATCACTCCGCGAAAGGGCATGGCTTGAATGCGTTGTAGGTCAGGGGTAGCCATTTTTACGTTTTCTGCCGAATCAAGCCTCAATATCAAATCTGAGATTCCTTGTTGTGCATCCAGTATGGGGGCGCCCACGACCTCCATAAGGCTGTTAGAGGGGGCATAAGGCTCTAATCGATCTGCAGGAAAATCGAGCGTATAGGTATCAGATTCTGTTCGGCTTACCGAGAGTATCCCCGACTGAAGACTTTGAAACTCGATTACCTCATTTTGGGCGATGCCTTCTGAGAACAACACATGAGCTGCGGCCAGAGTAGCGTGTCCGCAAAGGGCCACCTCTGTGGTTGGGGTGAACCAGCGCAACTCGAAGGGCTTTAGGTCGAGGCGAACAAAGGCGGTTTCTGCAAGATTGTTTTCGGCGGCGATGGCTTGCATGACGGCCTCATCCATGGGGGCATCGAGTAGACATACCGCTGCAGGGTTTCCTGAGAACACCTTGTTGCTGAAGGCGTCTACCTGATACATCGGTATTTTCAATAATTCGGTCACACCCATGCTTTTGGATTTTCTAGTACCTCAATGAGACGCGCCTCTTCTGATCCCGGTTCAGGATGGTGATTGTAGCGCCACTGCACATGGGCCGGAAGACTCATTAAGATACTTTCGATTCGCCCGTTAGTTTTTAATCCAAACAAGGTGCCTTTGTCGTGCACTAAGTTGAATTCGACATATCGCCCTCTGCGAATTTCTTGCCAATCGCGTTGCTCGGCGGTATAAGAAAGTGTTTTGCGGCGGTTCACAATGGGTACATAGGCCTCGACGAAGCTGTTTCCGACCTCGGTCACAAAGTCATACCACTGTTGCATGCTGCGTTCGGGCAGGGCCTTCAGATAATCAAAAAACAGTCCGCCTACGCCGCGCGCCTCATTGCGGTGAGCGTTCCAGAAATAGGCGTCACACTGCTTCTTGTATTTCGGATAGAAGGTCGCGTCATGCGCGTCACAAGCGCGTTTGCATACCTGGTGAAAGTGCTTGGCATCTTCTTCAAAAAGATAATAGGGAGTCAGGTCTTGTCCGCCCCCAAACCAGGCGTCTACCATTTCGCCTTGTTTGTTGTACATTTCAAAATAGCGCCAATTGGCGTGCACCGTAGGCACCATCGGACTCTTAGGGTGAATGACTAGTGACAATCCGCAGGCGAAAAAATCTCCTTCTTCAACGTTGAAATAGGCTTTCATTGTATCGGGAAGCTCGCCGTGCACCGCTGAAATGTTCACCCCGCCCTTTTCGAAAACGCGGCCGTTTTCGATGACGCGGGTGCGTCCGCCCCCGCCTCCGGGCCGTTGCCAAAGATCTTCTTGAAAAGTGGCCCCGCCGTCTTCGGCCTCAAGGGCGGCACAAATCTGGTCTTGAAGGGTTTGAATGTACGCGTAGAAGGTGTCTTTTAGGCTGGTCATGAGAGTAGAATTCGGTCTTATTGGTAATTTTTCACGGCGTCGATAAAGGCTTTGGCATGTTCTAAGGGGATGTTGGGTAGAATACCATGGCCCAAATTGACGATATAGCGGTCTTTGCCAAAGGCATCGATCATTTGGCGCACGTCAGCCTTAATGCGCGACACAGGCGATAACAATCGCGCTGGGTCGTAATTGCCCTGAAGGGTAATTTTGCCTTTGCTGAGGTAACGCGCGTTGCGCGGTGAACAGGTCCAGTCTACTCCGAGGGCAGAAGCCCCGGTCTCGGCCATGTCTGAGAGCGCGAACCAGCATCCTTTTCCGAAAAGGGTTATGGGGGCGAGGTCTTTGAGCGCATTGACGATTTGGCGCATGTATTGCAACGAAAATTCGTTGTAGTCTTCGGGGCTGAGCATGCCGCCCCACGAATCGAAGATTTGAAGGGCGTGTACTCCGGCTTCTACCTTGGCCTTGAGGTAGGCGATGGTTGTGTCGGTGATCTTTTGAAGCAAGCCATGGGCAATCTCAGGATGTTCAAAGCACAGTCCTTTTGCCAGATCAAAACTCTTACTGCCTTGCCCTTGAACGCTGTAGCAAAGAATCGTCCAAGGAGAGCCTGCAAATCCGATGAGCGGAACGCTGTTGTCGAGTTTTTCAAGGGTCATTTTTACTGCATCAAAGACATACCCTAAGGTTTCGTGTACGTCGGGCACAATGACGCGGTCAAGGTCTTCTTTGGTTCGAACGGGATTCGGAAGATAGGGTCCGAAACCCGGGCGCATTTCGACTTCGATATTCATGGCCTGGGGGACGACCAGAATATCGCTGAAGAGAATGGCGGCATCCATACCGTACCTTCTCAGGGGTTGAACGGTAATTTCTGAGGCCAGCTCAGGCGTTTGGCAGCGTGTGAAGAAATCGTATTTCGCTCGCAGTTCCATGAATTCAGGAAGGTAGCGTCCGGCTTGACGCATCATCCATACCGGTGGGCGAGAAACAGTTTCTCCACGAAGGGCTTTGAGATAGAGGTCGTTTTTAGGAGTGGTCATAGTTCTTTTTTGAAGTGTTTAATCACCTCGAGCGCAAGTTGCATTGAGGTGGCTTTAGAAGCGATGCTTATGTCCTCGGTATGCGCCCGTGCCGCCGCGGCAGTAGTTTCTCCAATACAGAAGGCCCTAGCCTGCCCTAGTTTGTTAGATTTATGAAAGCTATCTACTCCGCTAGGACTGAAAAAGAGCAGGGCGTCGTAGGTGCCATTGAAACTTTTTTCGACGAGTCGAGTTAAATAACAATCCATATAGTCACAGCCTTTGTTGTTGATGAATTGTTCTAATGCGCGCGTTTTTCTCACGCCACTCAGCCATAAGATGCGGTCATTGAGAGGCTTTAAGGTCTCTTCGATTAAATGTTCAGCATTTTCGGCGATACGGCTCACCTTGAGCCCGAGTGTTTCGAGGGCCTCGCCCGTTTGAGTGCCCACACAAAACCATGTGGCCTGCTTGAGCACGACTTGGTCTTGGCGGTGCCAATATTCTTTGAGGGCGGCTACGGCGTTTTGACTGCTGCAAACGTAATAGGGGTAATGCGCCGCGCTAAAGGGCAGCGTTTCTGCCTCTATGGCATTGTATTGTGTAAGCTCATGGCCTGCTGCAAGCAGGCGTTCGTACGCATTCTCACTGAGCATCTTCGTGCTAAGAATTTTGGCCATGACGAAGAGATTTCATGATGGCGTGTCCGCCGTTGTTTAACAATTCGTCAACCAGTTCGCGCACCTGATCGAGCGCTTCATTTATAGGCATGGTTCTGTTGACATGGGCAGAAGCGGATCCGTCTAAATTGAATAGCCCGCCGGTAAAACGCAGCTGGTCGCCGTGAATCTCGGCGAGGGCTCCGATAGGCGAGCTGCACCCGCCCTCAAGGGTGCTTAGAAATTGGCGCTCTAGAGTCACACATAATGCGGTCTCAGGGTCGTTGATTGCGGCGCAGATTTCAGAGGTTATTTTATCTGAGGTGTTGGTAGCGATGGCGATGGCACCTTGAGCTGGGGCCGGAAGCATCCAGTCAAGCGGCGTAATTTCGAGCGTGTCGAAGCCCAGGCGCTCAAGCCCTGCGGCGGCAAAAATGCCTCCTTTGAGGGGTTGCCCCACGATTTTGTCAAGGCGTGTTTGTACGTTTCCTCTAAGTCCGATCACTTGGCTGTTCGGGTAGCGATTGAGCCATTGGGCTTTTCTTCTGAGGCTTCCGGTGGCTACGGTAGCAGAGGCATCGTCCCCTCCCTGAACCAGCACGTCGAATGCAGATGCCCGCTTGAGAATAGCGGCCAGCTGCAATCCTTCAGCGAGTCGGGTAGGTACATCTTTGAGTGAGTGCACGGCTAGATCAATATGGTTGGTAAGCAGCGCAGCGTCAAGGGTCTTGGTGAACACTCCGGTAAGTCCCATTTGATAAATGGGGGTGTTTAAGTCAAGATCGCCTTCTGATTTAATGGGGTGCAGTTCACAGCGCTGCCCAGCGGCTTCTAGCAATGCTTTAACCTTTTCGGCTTGCCAGAGCGCCAATTCGCTATCGCGGGTACCTATGCGAAGCACTTTACTCATTCCCGTTCTTTTTCGAGTTCAAAAAGAGCTTCTATGAGTTGCATTTTTTGCTCGAGATCATCGTCGCTGGCGCGTAAGAAGTTCGCGAATTGTTTAGTGATCTTTTGCACTAGGCGCTCGCCGAAATCGTCAATGAGTTCGCCCTGTTTAGCGGCGGCCCCATGCTTGGACTTCTTTAATTGGTACGAGCGTTCTTCTTCTTTGAACTGACGCAAGCGTTCTTTCAGAGCCGCAATGGTCGCTGCATATTTTCTCGTATCTACCCAAGCCAAGAATTCGGCCTTGACCTCGTCGATGATCGCTTCGGCCAATGGAACTTGTGATTTGCGACGCTCTAGGGTGTCGTCGGTCATCTTTGAAAGGGTATCGATGTCAGCCAGGTGCACTTCTGAGAGTTCGGCCACATCAGGGGCCACGTTTTTGGGCACCGACAGGTCGAGGATGGTCAGTGGTTTTTTCAAATACAAGAGCGCCTTGGTGATGGTGGGTTTAGCCGCTCCTGTAGCTACGACGAGCACATCGGCTTTTCGAATCTCGATTTGAAGGTCTTCGTAGCCTTTGACATTGAGCTCGAACTTTCCTGCGATTTCTTCTGCCGTCGCACGCGTGCGGTTTATCAGTGTAATGTGCTTGTTGCTTGTGTGTTTTACGAGATTTTCACAAGTATTGCGTCCAATTTTTCCGGTTCCGAAAAGCAAAATGTTTTTTTCGTTGATCTGTGGCACGTTTTGCAACAGGTAACGCACCGAAGCGAATGAGACAGAGGTTGCACCACTAGAAATTTCAGTCTGATGTTTGATGCGTTTCGAGGCTTGAATAACGGCATTCACTAGCCGCTCTAGAAAGACGTTACTCAGCTTTAAGGCCTTCGATCTTCTGAAGGCTTGCTTGATTTGAGAAATGATTTCAAAATCGCCTAAGATTTGGCTGTCAAGCCCGGTGCCTACCTTGAAGAGGTGGGTAACGGCCTCTTCGCTTTCAAAGACATACCCTTCTTGGTTAAACAGTTCAGGGGTACCCTTGGTATGCGCACATAGCAAGTCGATTAACTGGGCCGATGATTGAGCAAAGCCATAAATTTCGGTCCGATTGCAAGTCGATATGATTAACAGCGAATCGAAGCCCACAGCTTTTGCCTCTTGACTGAGAGCTTCGCCATGAGCGCCGTCGATGCTAAACTTGCCGCGAATCTCGGCATCGGTCTTTATGTAGCTAACGCCAATGGCGTAAAACGAATCGAGCATTTGAAAGGTTGCGTGCTAAAAAAGCAACACAAAAATAGGTTGAGATTCTAGCTTAAAATAACGCTAGATGCAGCGGTCGATATTTCAGTGACTTGGGGCGCGGCACAGCGAGCGACATTTTTGTTAGATTGTTATTTTACAATGGATTACAGATAAATTTTAATTATTTAGATTGTTTTTAAATTAGTAAAATCGCAAATGAAGTATCTTCGTGAGGGTAAAAAATAACGCTAAATGAAGCCTCTGAAATACACGGTAAACGAACGCTGTGCGGTCTATACCTTTGAAAATGGTGCCGAACGTCAAACCTATCAACAAGGAGAGTTATCGTTAGAGGCCGTTCAGTTTCACTTTGTTCTGAAGGGACATGCGCAATTTTGGTACAACAATCGCAGCTATCAGCTCGAGGGACAAGAAGATCAACTGCTTTTGCTCTTTAATACTCAAAAGGCACTTCCTATAGACCTCGACTTAGCACCGAATAGTGCGGTGCTCTCTATTGTGGTTGATCTCGAGCAACTGCACGCTTGGTTTTCAGAAGAGAGCCAAGTGATTCCTTTTTTTGATGGGGCCTCTCCTGAGAAGAAGTACTACAGTCAAGATGAGATTCGTCCGGCCATGGCCATACCGTTGAACCAGCTCATGTACTACAGCATGCATCGCTCAGTGCAGCGGCTCTACTTCAAGGCTAAAGTTTTAGAGGTGATGGCGCTGTATTTTAACCGTACTGACGATGCTGACCTTGAAAAGTGTCCGTATTTGGCAGACGATGAAAACATGCGAAAGATTCGAAAGGCTAAAGATTTGCTCATTGCTTCTATGGCCGAACCCCTCACTTTAGAGGCATTGGCTGAGGCGGTAGACTTACCCATCGGTCGATTGAAAGAAGGGTTTAAAGAGGTCTATGGCGATTCGGTGTTCGCTTTTCTGCTCGACTATAAACTCGATTATGCCCGTAAGATGCTGCTCAACCATACCCACACTATAGCTGATGTAGCTGCACGGGTCGGATACAGCACGGCCAGCCATTTCATTGCGGCCTTTAAAAAGAAATTCGGTACTACTCCTAAGAAGTACTTGGCCGATTTCAAGCGTTAGGCCGTATTTTTGTACCACCAAAAATTGTGATTGTGAAGAAAGGAGTACTACTTGTAAATCTGGGCTCGCCCGATGCACCGACTAAAAAAGCGGTAAAACCTTACCTCGACGAGTTTTTGATGGACAAGCGCGTCATTGACGTGCCAGCCGCCCTTAGAGCCCTTTTGGTGAGAGGGATTATTTTGAATGTCCGTCCGAAACGTTCGGCAAAGGCCTATGCTAAGATATGGTGGAAAGAGGGTTCTCCACTCATTGTGATTTCTGAGCGCTTTCAGAAAAAAGTACAAGAGCACACTGAACTACCGGTCGCATTGGGGATGCGTTATGGGAGCATGAGTATTCACAAGGCCCTTGCCGAGCTTGACTCTAAGGGTGTTGAAGAGGTCTTGTTGGTGCCGCTTTATCCGCATTACGCCATGAGTAGTTACGAGACTGTGGTGGTCAAGGCGCTTGAAGAACAGCAAAAGCATTTCAAACACATGAAGGTTTCGACGCTTGGCGCCTTTTATAAAAGTCCCGACTACATCAAGGTACTGGGGGATAGCATCAAAGAGCAATTGAAAGACTACGAGTACGACCATATTTTGTTTTCGTACCACGGTATTCCTGAGCGCCACATTCGCAAGTCAGACCCCACCAAGTTTCACTGTAAAATTGACGGTCAGTGCTGCAGCGTGAATTCAGTTGCGCACCACACCTGTTACCGCCACCAATGTTTTGCCACTACCGAAGCAGTACGCCATTATCTAGGTCTTGACGCCGAAAAGGTGAGCAGCTCATTTCAGTCGCGTTTGGCGGGTGACCAATGGCTTCGCCCCTACACAGACTATGAATTCGAGCGCTTTGCCAAGGAGGGCAAAAAACGCCTTGCGGTGATTACTCCGGCTTTTGTGGCCGATTGCCTCGAGACCCTTGAAGAGATTGCCATGGAGGGTGAAGAAGAATTTCTCGAAGCAGGCGGATCAACCTTCAAGCATATTGCCTGCCTGAACGACAATGACCACTGGGTGGCGCTCATGGCTTCTTGGGTCAACCACTGGAGCGAAACAGGCACACTCGCCGTCTAAACTCAGCATGAGGTTGAAATTGAGGAACTGCTAAATTTTAGCGACTTTGGCGCAGCGTAGCGTCTAATTTTCTATTTTGTAAGGCCTTAATTAAACCTTACTCGAATGAAATCGATGCGTTTGGCTAGTTTTCTAGCCTTCTTTTTTGCGCTCTCAGCGCTCTCAGCTCAACAACTTTCTGACGCTTACTCAAGTCTAGATTACCGATTAATTGGCCCGTTCAGGGGTGGACGTTCGGCCGCCGTGACTGGCGTTTCGGGACAACCGAACACCTACTACTTCGGTGCTACCGGAGGTGGGGTATGGAAGAGTGATGACGCCGGAAACACTTGGAAAAATATCTCTGATGGCTACTTCGGTGGCAGCATCGGTGCGGTTGAAGTCGCTCAAAGCGACCCTAATGTGATTTATGTCGGAGGGGGAGAGGTCACTGTCCGCGGTAATGTTTCATCGGGATACGGCGTATGGAAGTCGGTGGACGGCGGAAAGACCTGGGAATCAAAAGGCCTCTCGGATAGCCGACACATTCCGCGCATGCGCATTCATCCCGACAATCCAGACGTGGTATACGCCGCAGTCTTGGGTAATATTTACAAAGCAAGCACAGAGCGAGGTGTCTACAAGTCAACAGACGGAGGTACGACCTGGCGCAAAGTATTATACGTAAACGATATGGCAGGTGCCGTCGATCTGATCATCGATCCTACCAACTCTCGCGTGCTCTACGCTTCTACCTGGCGCGTGCAGCGCACCCCGTATAGTTTGAGCAGCGGCGGACCGGGCTCAGCACTCTGGAAGAGTACTGATTCTGGAGAGACTTGGACCGAAATCTCAAGCAATAAAGGGTTTCCTGAGGGGACGCTCGGCATCATTGGAGTCACTGTTTCTCCAGTTCAAAAAGACCGTGTTTGGGCCATTATTGAGCACAAAGAAAAAGGAGGGTTATACCGTTCAGAAGATGGTGGGGCCACCTGGAAGCAGGTCAACGACGAACGCAAATTGCGTCAGCGCGCCTGGTATTACACCAGAGTCTATGCGGATACGCAAGACGCGGATATGGTGTACGTGATGAACGTGCAGTACCATCGCTCTACCGACGGAGGGGCCACTTTTTCGACCTACAACGCGCCTCATGGCGACCACCATGATTTATGGATTGCCCCAGAGAATAATCAGCGTATGATCATCGCCGATGATGGGGGGGCTCAGGTTTCTAACGATGCAGGAGAAAACTGGACGACCTATCACAACCAGCCCACCGCACAGTTCTATCGCTTAACTACCGATAACGCCTTTCCGTATCGCATTTATGCAGCACAGCAAGACAATTCAACTATTCGCATCAAACACCGTTCAGACGGTTATAGTATTAGTGAAGACGATTGGGAAGAAACTGCCGGGGGCGAATCGGCGCACATCGCGGTTGATCCGACCAACGACGACATCGTTTATGGCGGAAGCTATGGCGGATTCTTAACACGCGTCAACCACGACAACAATACGGTACGCGCCATCAACGTTTGGCCTGATAACCCAATGGGTTATGGAGCAGAGGGGATGAAGTACCGTTTTCAATGGAACTTTCCGATCATTTTCTCGAAACATGATCCGAAGAAGCTTTACACCTTCTCAAATCATGTACATCTTTCTACTAATGAGGGCCAAAGCTGGCAATTGTTAAGTGACGACTTAACGCGCAATGATCCGACCAAGCTCGTTTCAAGTGGAGGACCCATCACTCAAGACAACACCGGGGTAGAGTACTATGCGACCATTTTTGCGGCCACAGAAAGCCCGCTTAAAGAAGGCTTATTGTGGGTCGGTAGCGACGACGGATTGATTCACATCAGTCAAGACGGCGGGGCCAGCTGGCAGAATGTTACGCCTAAAAATATGCCCGAATGGAATATGATTAATAGCATCGAGGCCTCGGCCTTTGATGAAGGAACTTGTTATGTGGCGGCTACCCGCTACAAGATGGGAGATTTTACTCCGTATCTATACAAGACTGAAGATTACGGTAAGACCTGGAAGCTGATCACCAAGGGGATCAATCCTGAGCATTTTACGCGAGTATTGCGCGAAGATCCGTCTAAGAAAGGACTGCTTTACGCAGGCACTGAAACCGGAATGTACATTTCGTTTGACGACGGCAAGTCGTGGTCTGAGTTTCAGTTGAACCTTCCGATCGTTCCGATTACTGACCTGGCCATTAAGAATAACAGCCTTATTGTGGCCACTCAGGGGCGAAGCATTTGGATGATTGATGACCTCACCGTATTGCATCAACTTGACGCGAGCACTGCCGCTAAAGATGCCGTATTGTTCAAGCCTAAAGATGCCTACCGCACTAAAGGAGACGCGGGTCGTGCCTCACTGACTGCCGGAGAAAATATGCCTGCGGGCGTTGAGACCCATCTTTATTTCAAAGACCTCAAGCCTACAGACAAGGTACATTTAGTGTATACTTCAATGACCGGAGACACCCTCGCGCATTTTAGTACCGACGCCAGTGATCCTAAAAACAAACTGGCGATTAAGACAGGCGGAAACACGCATGTTTGGGATACCCGAGGCGCAGGTGCCGAGCGACTCAAAGGAATGATCTTGTGGTGGGCCAACCTAGAGGGGCCAAAGGCCGTTCCGGGCAACTACCAGGTGCATCTCAACTATAACGGTAATACGCAGTCTCAGGCGTTTGCGATACTTGCAGATCCGCGTGCCGAAGCTTCAGTAGCCGACATGCAAGCTCAGTACGACTTTATCACCGCTATCAACGCCACGGTGAACGAGGCGCATACCGCGATCAAGAAAATTAGATCGATTAACGAGAAGTTAAGCGCCTTTGAAGCGCAGTACAAAGACGACGCTTCTGTAGCTGATCTTGTAGCACAGTCGAAAGCATTGAGAGAGCGATTCTCAACCGTAGAAAAGGCGCTCTATCAGACGCAGAATCGCAGTGGGCAAGATCCGCTTAACTTTCCGATTCGTTTGACCAACAAGTTGGCACATCTGAACAGTCTTGTCGCTTTAGATGATTTTGGACCGACTCAGCAAGACCGCGCAGTGCAGCAAGAGCTGACCGCTGGCATTGAGGCCGAGCTCAAGACGTTTAATGCCCTGGTTGATGAAGAAATTACCGCGTTCAACAAGGCATTCAATGAAAAAGCGCTGAAGTTCTTACAGCTTGACTAATCGGGGTAACTGAGTTTTTAAGACCTTTAAGGTTGTAATTATGGAACTCTACCCTTACATCAAAGCCCTGCATCTCATCTTCGTAGTCACGTGGTTTGCAGGGCTTTTTTATATTCCTAGACTCTTTGTATACCACATTGAGGCCCAAGATGCTGAAGAGCCCGCGCGCGCCATATTATCAAAGCAACTGAAGCTCATGAGCAAGCGGCTGTGGTTCATCATTACCTGGCCTTCTGCGGTGTTGTGCACCTTCTTTGCCATTTGGTTGTTGCTCTTGATGCCGGCATGGCTCGCACAGCCTTGGATGCATGTAAAACTGCTCTTTGTGCTGCTGCTTTTCGGGTATCACGGCTATACCCATCGCCTATATACGCAGCTGCAACGTGACGACATCCGCTTCACTGCCCGTTTTATGCGCATCTATAATGAGGGCAGCACGCTGATCTTGTTTTCAGTGGTTTTTTTGGTGATTGTCAAAAGCGCACTCAACTGGATCTTTGGCCTGGTGGCATTATTCTTGCTAGGAATTGTTTTGATGTTAGGCATTCAATTGTACAAGCGCATTCGCGATAAGAACCCAGAGGCGTGATGTATTTTCAAAGTTTACGGTTTCGAATCTTTGCTGCGATGACCGTCATTGTGGTATTGGCCATGCTTTTCACCGGAGTCATCACCTGGTTTCAGTACCAAGAACAATCAAAAGATTACCACATTGATCGCTTAGAGCGCAAAGAGCAGCAGGTGCTAAAGAGTCTCGAAAACGAACTGGCCAGTACCTACCTCGCCCTAACGCCAAAAAATTTAGCGCGCATTTTTAATGAACCTCTCTATGAGATTTCAAATATTCAGGACGTTGATTTCAGCATGTACGACCTAGAGGGGGTGCTGATCAAGTCTACCCTTGCTGACGCGCAAGAACAACTTTTTCGAGGCCTATTAGCGCGTGTCATGGACAATGAGCGCTTTGTAGTAGAAGAGGTCAATGAAGGGCGTTCGGTAATGAGTTCGTTTTTCTTTCTAAAAGATCAAAAAGGGGCTCCTGTCGCTATTGTGAATCTGCCCTATTTTGAAGATAATTCGTTCAATCAGTTTGAGCTCAGAGAATTTCTAATGCGACTGAGTTTGGTCTATGTGGTGATCTTTATACTCGCGCTAGTTTTGGGCTACTTGGTTTCGATTTATATCAGCCGCCCAATGAATACGGTGGCCGATCGCCTGTCGCGCACTGCCCTAGGCTCTAATGAAAAACTTGCGCTGCGGGCGCAAAGTACCGAGCTAGAGACATTGATTGGGGCCTATAATGACATGGTTGACGCCCTTTCTGAGAGCGCCCAAAGGCTTGCTCAATCTGAGCGCGAACTGGCCTGGAAAGAGATGGCGAAACAAGTTGCTCACGAAATAAAGAATCCGCTCACCCCTATGCGACTCAATCTTCAGCAGTTTGAGCGCAATTTTCAATTGAGTGATTCCCAGCAAAAGGCGCAACTCACCGAGTTTACTCAGGGGATGTTACAGCAGATTGATACCTTGAGCGCTATCGCTTCGACCTTTTCAGACTTTGCTAAGATGCCAGAGGCCAATCGCGTCAAACTGAATGCCGTCGAAGTGGTGCAATGGGCCGTGCAATTGTTTACCGATCAGCGCGTTTCTTTCGTTTCAGAACAGGATGAAGTAGCCATGAAGGTAGACCGCAATCACCTGGTTCAGATCGTTAACAACCTGGTGAAAAATGCGCTAGAGGCGGTAGAGGGGGTGAGCCAGGCTGCAGTAAAGGTGCGTCTGAGCACTCAATCGGGCAAGGTGGTGCTCGAGGTTGAAGATAATGGTAAAGGAATGAGTAAAGAGGTGCTCAAGCGCATGTTTGAACCTCGCTTTACGACCAAAAACAGCGGAATGGGTCTTGGGTTAGCGGTGGTAAAGACCTTAGTTGAAGAAAACGATGGCGAGATTCGCTGTACTTCTGAAGTGGGGCGCGGAAGCCGTTTTACCCTCATTTTTAACACTTAAGGAGTTAAAAAACTATCATTCTTTTAAATTTTTCAGTACATTCTCGCTGAATTTTAAAAACCGATAAACATGTCAAAGTCGAATACGAGTCGTCGTGACTTCTTAAGAAAGTCTACTGCTGCGGGGGTGGGCTTTTTTATTGTACCTAGAAACGTGTTAGGAGGGCCCGGGTTTATTGCGCCGAGTGACCAATTAGATGTGGTGGCTTTTGGGGCAGGAGGCAAGGGGTATTCTGACATGACTAACGCATACAATGGTGGAGTCAACCGCATTGTGGCTATTTGTGATGTGGATCCTGCTCGTGCTGAAAGAGCAATCAAAGAACATCCGAAAGCGAAATTCTATTACGATTACAGAGAACTGCTCGACAAAGAGAAGAAATTCGACGCGGCTACGATTAGTACCCCTGACCACAACCACGCTAAGATCGCTTATGACGCGATGTTAAGAGGTAAGGCGGTGTACGTACAAAAGCCTTTGACACATACGATAGCTGAGGCCCGTTTGCTTACTGAAACTGCGCGTGCTCAGAAAGTAGTGACCCAGATGGGAAACCAAGGAGGGTCGAACATTGGCGTTCAAAAGATTATAGAATGGGTGAACGACCGTCGTATCGGAACCATTAAAGAGGTGAAGATTTGGACGAATCGTCCTGTTTGGCCTCAAGGAGTGGCCTTAGCAAAAGAGGCTCCGTCAGAGAAGCCTGAAACTTTAAACTGGGATCTGTGGCTGGGTACTGCTCCGCAACGCGAGTTTACTCCAAAGCTTCATCCGTTTGATTGGAGAGGGTTCTGGGATTATGGTACAGGTGCTCTCGGAGATATGGGATGCCACCTTATGGATGCTCCGTTTAAGGCGCTGCGTTTAGGGTATCCTACCGGGGTTCAAGCTACGGTTGCAGACGTGTATTCACAGATGTGGACGCCTGACTACACCCCAGAGGCGTGCCCAATGGCTAGCCGCGTAACAATTGACTTCCCAGCAGATGAATTTAATCCAGAAGGCGTAGTTTTTGAATGGACAGATGGCGGAATACAGCCTGCATTGCCTGATCTTCTCGTTGAAAGAGGATACAAAGCGAGCTCTAGCGGGGCATTGTTGATTGGTACCAAAGGGATTATTGCTCACGAAGACTATGGCGGAAACCCGCGCTTGTTCATTCCAGGTCAAGAGCAAATTCACTATGACACGAGTGTGCAACAAAATCTAGACCTTACCCACAATACGTTCTGGACCGAAGCTGTAAAGGCAGGATTTGGTTCTAAAGAGCACTTGGCACTGACCTCGTCGTTTGATTATGCCGGTCCATTTACCGAAACCGTGCTCATGGGTAACATCGCGATCAGATCACATCAGCTCAGACGCCAAAATGCCAATGGACGCTTCGAGTTCTATGGACGTCAGAAGCTCTATTGGGATGGTGCCAACATGAAGGTGACCAACTTCGACGATGCGAACCAATTCGTAACGAAAACCTATAGAGAAGGTTGGCAGTTAGCGAATCTTTAATCGACCACTTTTCTTTGTTTTCATTTTTAAGTCCCCCGCGCATCGCAAGATGCGCGGGGGACTTCTTTTTGCACTAGTTAGACCAAGGGGTGCGGCAGGTGAATGCTCGGCAGAAGCACTAGTTGAGAAGCTTTGAGCGCACCGCTTCTTCGGCCGTTGAAATCAGGGCCAAGTGGTCGCCTTTGTTTTCGAGTGGGGGGTGCACGTAATACGAAACCTTTACGCCCAAGGCGAGCGGAAATAGACCCTTTTCGGTGAATTTATAGGTGTTGTTGATGGTGAGCGGAACGAGCAGCGCATCGGGGCTCGAGCGCAGTAGAGCTTCTAATCCTGAGGTTTTAAAGGGCTTCATGGCTCCGCTTCTGCTTCGAGTGCCTTCAGGAAAGATAAAGGCTCCGAATTTTTTCTCTTGTATGAAACGTCCGAATTTGATGATCGCTACTAGGGCTTGTTTGGGGTTTTGACGGTCGATGGTGATAGACCCGCCTCTTCTGATGTTGTACGAGATGGTAGGGATGCCCTTGGCCAACTCTTTTTTCACTACAAACTTTGGATGCACCTTTCTGAAGTACCAAAAAATGGGCGGAAGGTCATACATGCTCTGGTGATTCGCCGCAAAGATCAGCGGTCGGTCGGTGGGCAAGTTCGCAAACTCCCCTTTGATCTCGATGCTGGCCCCTAGAAGCCGCATGCAGCCCACCAGCAAGAAATTGATGACCGAGATCACGCGGTCGTGGGCGCTGTACCCAAAAAGATTGAGCGTGATGCGTTGGATGGGGTCAAAGATCACCAGTACCAGGCCGAAGCACAGGTAGAAGATGGGCGTGAGTAAGAAACTAAGCAGCGTTTTCATGGCATTAAAAAACCACCTTTTTTTGCAAAGGTGGCTCAATCTTAAGTAAAAAGAATTTAGCAGTACTCGTCGAAGGCTGCTTTAAGGTTGTCGGCGATCATCTGAGCTGAGCGCCCTTCGATATGGTGGCGTTCGATCATGTGTACGAGTTCTCCGTCTTTGAACAGTGCCATGCAAGGCGATGAGGGCGGAAAGGGTATCATTAATTCTCTGGCCTTTTGCACCGCGTCTAAGTCAAATCCGGCAAAGGCAGTGACCAAGTGGTCAGGGGTTTTATCGTGCGCCAGACTTAGGCGTGCGGCGGGTCGCGCGCTACCGGCCGCGCATCCGCAAACTGAATTGATTACAAGCAACGTAGTGCCGCTATTGCCTAAGGCTTTTTCAACCGCCTCGGCCGTAGTGAGCTCGTTGAAACCAACAACGGTGAGCTCTTCTTTCATGGGTATTACGAGTTCTTCAGGATACATCATTGTAATTGATTTTAACACTACAAAGATAGGCTTTTCAAAAGTGTATCTTTGCACCCATGGGTCGATTTGCACCACTTATAGGGGCCATTGTGGGCTATTTTATCTTGCGATTTCCGGGCGCCCTGATCGGCTATTTTGTCGGACGCATGTTGGGCCGTGGCTCAAAGGCCAAAGTGGTCTACCAGCGCGGCATGGTGGGCTCTTTTAATTTTGGTCTTAACCTGATTACGCTCGCTTCGGCGGTGATTAAATCCGACGGCAAAGTCGAGCAAAAAGAGCTCGATTATGTGCGTCAGTTCTTCATTCGAAACTATGGAGCGGCTCGGGCCCAAGAACTTTTCAAACAGTTCAACCAAGAGATCAACAAGTCGAGTATCGACCTCAAAACGCTGTGTGTAGAATTCACTCAATACACCTCGTACGCCACCCGTGAGCAGATCATTTACTTCTTGGTCGATTTGGCGAAGGCCGACGGATACATCACCGACGCAGAAATCAACAAGCTCTCAGAGATCGCAGGTTATTTGCGCATTCAGAATTGGCAACGCATTCGCGCCCTATTCGAAGAGAGCAGCGATCAGGCCTACAAGGTGCTTGGTGTTTCAAAGGATGCTGAGGTGACCGAGATTAAGAAGGCCTATCGCGAGCTGGTGAAGAAGTACCATCCTGATAAAGTGATCTCCGACGATCAGGCGCTGAAGGCCGGAGCCGAAGAAAAATTCAAACAAGTTCAAAAAGCCTACGAAACCATTCAAAAAGAGCGTAATTTTTAGGCTGATATGGAAACGATTCGCTTTTATCTCGAACTAGGGGTCTTTCACGTTTTAGACCTTGATGGCTATGATCATGTGCTGTTCATGATTGCCTTAGCCTTGCCTTATGCCTTTAAGTCTTTTGTGCGACTGCTGCTGCTAGCCACTGCGTTTACTTTGGCTCATACGCTCTCACTCGCCCTGGCAGCGTTTAACCTATTTAAGATTGACGCCGGACTCATTGAATTCTTGATTCCTGTAACCATTGCCCTTACCGCACTCTATAATCTTGTGGTCTATGAACCTGACCACCGTCAGGGCAGCTTTAACGTGCAACTCGTGGCCACCGTCTTCTTTGGCCTGATACACGGATTCGGCTTTTCGAACTACTTCAGAATGATCATGGGTGCTGAAGACGAGAAGGCCACTGCGCTACTCGGATTCACCCTAGGCATCGAAACCGCCCAGCTGCTCGTGATCGCCGCCACGCTGGCCTTCTCAGCCATCACCAACAAGCTATTCAGCAACCGCCCTTTAATTGTTCGCTTGATCTCAGCCTTGATTCTGCTGATCGCTTTCAAAATCGCTTTAGAGGCCGCCCCTGCGGGGTGGTTTTAATAGTCTTGTACCAAGACTTCTGTCGGGATGTTTAATGCTGAGCTCAGATTTCTAATCATTTTCAGGGTCAACCTGCGCTTTCGATTTAGAACTTCACTCACCCTACTATCGAATGAGATGATCTCAGCGAGATCTTTTTGTTTCATTCCAATTTGATCCATTCTGAATTTGATTGCTTCAATAGGATCAGGTAATTCAATAGGAAAATTCATGTTTTCATAGTGCTCTATTAGAACGGAAAGAATTTCTAATTCATCACCTTCTTTTGTCCCTTTTTTTGCGTCAAAGATCTTTTCTATTCTCGCCAACGCCTTTTTGTAATCAGCCTCGGTTTTAATGGGGGATATTTTCATAATTATACGGTATTTGCATCAATGTTATTATACTCTCGGTGCGTTCCGATAAATCGTATCCAACACAGTTGATGCTCGAAATTTATTTTCACAATTAAACGGTAGTTGTTGCCTTTTATATTAAAAACAATACGGTTGTTTTTTAAAATGCTAGCATTCGGATAGGTTTTCTTTAATTGATTTAAGTTCTCCCAATTGGATTTTTTGATTTCCGCAAACCACGATTTTAGTGGTTGCTCACATTCGGGATATTTATGCCAAAATACCTGAAGTGTGCTTCTTGAAATTATTCTCACAACAAATTCTTCAATGTAAAAGTATAGAATTTACCAAAACGGTAAATAATTTTATGTGCTTTGTTTTACTTCGAAAAGTATAATCGCTCAACAAGTTATTCAATGAAAGTGCAAACAACTTGCAGTTAATTCACAATAGGATTAGAGTTCCTAAGGAGGATTTCTCGGATTATATAAACTGGCAGTATTACTGTTAATCAGAGAGTCCTTGGTTCGCTCAATTTTTTGACAATTACGCTATATTTACCTGCTTCTTATTAACCCATGTCCAAACAACACAAATACGATCTCGCTTATTTAGAAATGGCCCAGCGCTGGGGCAAGCTCTCACATTGCAATCGAAAGCAAGTTGGTGCACTCATTGTAAAGGATCGTATGATTATTTCAGATGGGTATAACGGCACACCTACGGGGTTTGAAAACCCCTGTGAAGACGAGGAGGGGTATACCAAATGGTATGTGTTGCATGCTGAGGCTAATGCGATATTGAAGGTGGCAGGCTCAACTCAAAGCTGTAAGGGAGC
>JBJOGS010000089.1:0-12087 GCA_046048095.1 Bacteroidota bacterium | reverse complement strand
TATCCGCTGCTGAATTCTCGTTAAATGATGTGGTAAAAACCACCATCTTCTTAACCGATATGAACGACTTCAGTATCGTGAATGAAGTGTACAAAGCGTTTTTTTCAAACACTATAGCTCCAGCCAGAGAAACGGTAGCTGTAAGTGCCTTACCCGCAGGCGCCCAAATTGAAATTTCGGTGATTGCTATGCGCTAACCACAACAGCAAGCGATTTAGAGCGTGTTTTTGTGAAACTGTACCAATCCTTCGATGGGCCTTCTCAGCACATTGCCCATCACCAAGTCATTGTTGTGCAGTACTTGCTCAAGTTCTTCTTTCAAAAAGTAAGCGATACTCCCTACAAAATGACAGGGCACCTTTGTTGCAAGCTCAAATTGCATAATGTAGTTGTTTACAAACTGTTGTAATCCTTTCATGATTACCCCATTGCAGTAACTATGCTCTTTATTTTCAATGATAAAACGCGCGAAAGTAGCCAAATAGGTGTTTGGATTGGGCTGCTTGTAGAGATGTTCTTTGATCGTATCGGCTTCAAGATCATACTCTTTGGCAAAGCGAATGGCTAAGTCTTGGGGAATTTTATGAAAATATAGATCTCTTAACAATTTTCGGCCAAAGTAGTTGCCACTGGCGTCGTCCATTAAAATATACCCTAGAGAAACTACTTTTTGAAAGGGCTGGTGTCCATCGTAATACGAGCAGTTTGATCCTGTTCCTAGAATACAGACGATGCCTTGTTTGCCAATCTCTGTTGTCGCATAAATTGCTGCGTAGGTATCTTCTTTGACGTCTACCTTCGCTTTAGGAAAGAAGTTCTTAAAGATAGTAGATAGAAAGCGCTTCATTCGATCGGTTCCGCATCCGGCTCCGTAAAAATGAAGTTCGGTCACCTTGTGGCGATGCTTTGAAATCTCAAAGTTATTTGCCAGACGGTCTTCAATAACCTGTTGCGTCAGTACCTCAGGAGAAAGTCCTAAGGTCTGAGTCGCAAAAAATTCTGAACCATCTGGATTTAGAGCAATCCAATCTGATTTAGTCGCTCCACTATCAACAATAAGGATCATTAGTCAAGGGTGTATTACACAGACGCCACGTGCAGCGCTAGATCAATCAATTTATTTGAGTAGCCAGCTTCATTGTCATACCACGAAACCACTTTAAAGAAAGTTGGATTAAGCTCGATACCGGCCTCGGCGTCAAAAATCGAAGTACGTGCGTCGCCGATGAAGTCTTGAGAAACAACTGCGTCTTCTGTATATCCCAAAATTCCTTTCAACTCGCCTTCAGAGGCTGCTTTCATGGCTTTCTTGATACCCTCATAAGAGGTCTCTTTTTGCAGTTTTACGGTCAAATCAACCACCGAGACATCGGCATTAGGTACCCTAAATGCCATTCCTGTAATTTTTCCTTGTAATGAAGGTATGACTTTGGTCACCGCCTTTGCCGCTCCGGTAGAAGCAGGGATAATATTTAAAAGCGCTGAGCGTCCGCCGCGGTAGTCTTTTCTTGAAGGACCATCGACAGTCATTTGTGTAGCAGTAGTCGCGTGAACCGTGGTCATTAATGCTTCTTCAATACCAAAGGCGTCGTGTAACACTTTGGCAATTGGAGCCAAACAGTTCGTAGTACAGGAGGCATTACTCACTATTGTATCTGAAGATTTTACGTCTTTGTGGTTCACTCCCATAACAAACATCGGTGCATCTGCAGAAGGGGCAGAAATGACCACTTTTTTCGCGCCGCCATCAATGTGCGCCTGGGCAGACTCTTTCGTGGTAAAAATACCGGTGCATTCAGCAACAATCGTCGCACCAACGGCATCCCACTTCAGTACTTTAGGGTCACGCTCGGCAGTGATGCGCACGGGTTTTCCGTTCACTACAATGTGATCGCCGCTGATTTCAACCGTACCGTCAAAATTTCCGTGTACTGAGTCGTACTTGAGCAGATATACTAGGTGATCGATATCTAGCAGGTCATTAATCGCCACGACTTCAACATCTTGACGTTTGGCTGCCGCTCTAAATACCATTCTTCCAATTCTTCCAAATCCGTTAATTCCAATCTTCACAGGTTGCATAATAATAATTGATTAGTGATTAAATACTCATTATATCCGAAACGCGGATCAGTTCTTCATCAATGGCACTGAGTCCACTGATGGCCTTTTCAATAGGGGTCAATATCATTTTATTTGCCTCAATACCCACCATAAAATTAGATTGTCCCTCAAGTAACGACTCGATGGCCTTCACCCCCATTCTACTAGCGAGTACGCGGTCAAAACAAGTCGGACTTCCGCCGCGCTGCATATGTCCCAATACTGAAACACGAACATCGTAAATAGGCAAGTGTTTCTCTACATATTCTTTGAGCTCAAAGACATTCTTTCCGGTTTTATCTCCTTCAGCGACGACCACAATACTCGACGACTTTCCTGAGGCCTTACTGCGCTTTAACGAATCGAGCAAACGCTCTAGACCCAAGTTCTGCTCTGGAATCAAAATTTCCTCTGCCCCTGCACCTACGCCGCTGTTCAGAGCTACAAGACCCACATCTCTTCCCATCACCTCGACGAAAAAGAGTCTGTTGTGAGAGCTCGCTGTGTCTCGGATCTTATCAATCGCTTCAACTACCGTATTGATGGCGGTATCAAAACCAATCGTGTAATCCGTTCCGAGGATATCGTTATCTATAGTGCCAGGGATACCCATCACTGGAGTTCTAAATTCTTGATTTAGCTTGAGTGCTCCAGTCATCGATCCGTTTCCACCAATAACCACAAGTGCATCAATGCCCCCCTTTTTTAACTGTTCATGAGCTAAGGCTCTTCCTTCAACCGATCGAAATTTCTCGCAACGCGCAGATTTCAAGATGGTTCCGCCCTTATTGATAATGTTGTTGACGCTACGGGCAGTAAATTCCTCGAAGTCTCCTTCAATAAGGCCTTGATATCCCCTGTAGATCGCAGTACACTCTAGACCGTGATACATACTAGCGCGCACTACAGATCGAATGGCAGCATTCATTCCTGGAGAATCACCCCCTGAGGTGAGAACCCCTATTCGTTTGATTGATTGATTCATAAGCTTAACGCGCCAAATCTAATAAATAGAGTTTATTATTCCGTAGAAATCGATGATTTTAATACCCGTCTTATCAATTCTTTAAAATCATCAAAGTCTACCTGATAACTTAAACCTAATCCTTGTGTATACCCCGGTATACTGGCCAAAAACTGACTTAACGTATTCTCTCGATTAAATATTTTCGCACTAAGGGTACCCTCTTCGTTTAATAAGAGTTGCAGCTCGACATCACCGGCTACAACAGTTTCAGTAACCCGACCCACAGGCACCCCGAGTTTTCCATTAAAGATCAGTCGATTACCTAATTGGGTGCTGACGGTAACTCCAATACGATCCTCAATAGCTACGTTGGCATTCGGATTTCGGTATCCCTGTTCATAAGAGAGCCCGAGATCGATCACCTCAGATGCGCCAAGAACTTCTTCGAGTAGTCCCGAAGCAGACTGCAATAAATTTCCGGTTAGCGCTTGTTGAGAAAGCCCCATCTGCTCATTGACAAAATTACCTTGCGCCAGCAAGAAGAAAACGTTACGCTCAAGGGCAGAGCGGTCTTGAAGACGGTATTCTATTTCGCTTCGAACCACTGAATTTAGGGTCGGAAAGCGCAGTGAAAAATCGATCACCGGATTCAGAAGCTTTCCGCCCAATTGAATAAGCACATCGGTTTGTATCGGACGCGGAAACGAGCTTGAGTCTAAAAGCGGTGAAGGGTTCGCATTGAGCGAGTACACCGCCTCAAGGTTAATATCTGCATCATAAGGGTCACCATTCCAGGTAATCATGCCTCCTGGGGCAAGTACAAAGCCCTTGTCAATAATCCCACCAAAACGGTAATCGTAGGCGCCAGAAGCCACTGTGTACTCGCCGAGAATTGTAAAATCTGCAGTAGGCGCGATTTGAAAGCGAAATTGTCCGGTGCCCCTTCCTCTCAATCGAGAACCCGACTCAGGATCGACAATTACTTCTACTAAAGCGGACGGTGTTACCCTAAGGTTAAAATCTAAGCTGACGCCTTTTTTAGTCTCAATAGGCGCATAAGCTCTCGATTCTTCGGTGGCGACACTATTGGTAAAGCGCATCAAATCATCACTAAAATCTACCGTTTCAGAATTTAAAGGAATAAATAAGCTACTTCCTTCGCGTGTCTCGGCCACCACCTGAATAACCGTATTTTCTGGAGTGCCTGTTACGCTTCCTGATCCTGAAACAAATCCGGTTCCGTAGTAAAGCGATTCTGGCCGTTGTTTGGTTTGAAGTACAAGCGATGCATTACTCAAAGTCTTCGCTTTCAGGTCAAAACTAAATTTCTTTAACCCCTGATGGTAAATAAAACCATCTATTTCTGTTGCCGTATTGAATGCCGTATCCACCAACTTAAAATGATCGAAATAAAAATCCGTACCGTTTAACCGGATTTCAGGGGTACCATCAATGTTAAAATCAACTCCCAAATAAGGAAACCCCAAGCCCGCTTCATTCAATACAAGTGCCCCGACCAACTCGGGTTGCTCAAGGGTGTTTACTAGACTCACCGAACCACTGGCGAACCCCCTAAGATTCGAAAAGGTGGTCGAACCTAGCGCTGAGAAAGGAGTGATATCAAACTCAGCAAGACGGGCATCTACATCAAGATCAAAAGAGCCGTTCTCGGTTTGATTGAGGATTCCTGAAAGTTCTAAAGAGGCACGACCTGAATTCAATACGTCTGCCTGCAGCGTGAAAATATCAGCATTGGCACTTCCTGAGATTACCCCATTAAAGAAGCCTACAAATTTGTTATTAATCAAGAGGTCTTCGACACTGAGGTTGAACTGAGGATCGTAGCGACCTGCCTGCTTTTTAAACTGCAAGAAACCCGTGGCACTTCCTTTTAACGAGAGGTTTTTTAAGGCCGGAGTGATCGTTTCAATTGGAGCATTCTCCAATTCAAGGTTAATCGCGTAGTTGGCATTATCATTGTAGCCGCCGTATATAGAGAGAAAGCCATTATCTACGGTTTTTAAATCTAACCGATCCAACTCAAGCCGTTTGTTTTTGATATCAATGCTAAACTCAGCGCGTTTCTCAATGGTCCAATCGTATTGCTTTAAGGTGAAGCGAGACGGATCGATGGCAATCAGTAACTGATCGTCAGAAACTCGGTTCCAACTTGAGTTGAACAAGAATTGGTCAGCATTCTCTCCGGGAGTTGAGGCTCTTACTTCTAATCGATTTCCCTTAATGGTGGTGTTTACTGAGGCCAAAGAGAAATAAGGACTAATGAGGGACTGCGCCTCGAGCATGAACCCTCCGGATTCATCGGTATAGGCATGAAGTTGTTTGAGATCAAACACATCATAACTGAATTGAGATAGGCGTATATCGGATTTAAGTAACCCTTTGCTGTAGCGCACAAACCCACTAAGTTCAGGCAAAACGGTGGATCCTTCGATCAACTCGACCCAACGATTGCCAGTTTGAATGTCGGCATCAAGCTCGAATTCTGTAGGAAATCGAAATTGAGACAAGGATTTTTTCCAATCAAAAAGATGATAGTTTCCTGATACTTCTAGATTGATAAACGCCTCAGATACAATTAATAATTGACGCTTTTCGCGATTAAGTGCCGTGTGGCTCATACGCACTGATCCCACATTCACTACTGGCCTATTCGTTGGAAAGAAGCGCAACTCGTTCAGATCCAATTGCCCTTGAAGGTCGTTAAGTGAACTTCCCCAAAGTGAAAAATCGGCAAAGGTGCTAAAGGGAAGTGCCTCAAAATCAGTTAAGGTCAGCAAAGCGTTCCACCGCTCAATAGATGCTTTTCCTTCAACCGAATAACGATCCTTCTGCTTTTCTAGCCTAAAATTCGTTTCAAAAGACTGCCCTTGAGTGCGACTTGAAACACGCACCTCATAGGCAGTGTTTACCGGAGAAGCCTCGACGTTGATGGCCCTTAGGTCAAAACCTTGTTCGAACTCTAGTTGATGAATTTGAGCATCAATAGCAAATCTACCGCCTAAATTACGGCGCGCGTTTAGACGCGCCGTCAGCCTTTGATTGGCTCCGTTCACTACCCATCCAAGATTGAACCCTCGCGCATCTATTTGAACAGACTCCTGCTTACCCACACGCGAGAAACTGGCGCTTACACGAGATTTTTCAATGGTCAGCGCAGCATCAGCTTTCCACTGTGTGCTATCGCCGGCAACTCGAAGTGAACCGCGGATGGGGGCACGTGAACCTAGTAATGGCTGCACAACAGGTCGTTTATCCCCTAGTAAAACCAAGCCTTTCATGTCTTTCCATAGCGCATCTACCGAAGTGATCTCTAGGGCAAAGGGGCGAATCGGATCGATGAGGTCTACGTTACCCCGAAAAATGGCATCACTTTCTCCCCATTGCACACTTAAATTTTCGGTGCGTACCCCAGTTCGATCAGCAGTAAGACTTCCACTCACGTAAAAGGCAGTAGCAGCAAATCCATTTATTCCGTAATCAGCAAGTCGCTTTCCACTAAAAAATGACGCCGCTATGGTAACTTGTAATTGTTTTAATGACCGATCCACCGTCAGGTCCGAAACTTCTATCGCATCTGAATCAGTGCGAATCTGCAGGTCACGAACCTCTATGGAATTGTTCGCTGTATCGAAAGCAGCACTGGCGGTAATTGTGGGCTCAACGAGCGCTCCATTCTTAAAGTAGGCTCCCTTAACACTCATTGCCCCCTTTAGGAGCCTTTTTGAGGCTAAAAAATCATTGATCGCCACCTCTGTAAAACGCATCTCATGCTGATCTTCGTTTTCATCATCGCTATAGCTCACACGCAATGCTCCCGCTCGAATACTTTTTGCTTCGAAGCGTCCATTTCTACCTCTAGGAAGCTGCCTTAAATACAGTTCGAGATTACTCAAACTATCTCCGTCATAGGTTCTCAACTTTAATAACGTCTCGCCCAATCTGTATTGGGTTGACGAAGCATTGGCGATAAGTGCAGAAAGCGAACTCCAACGACCGTTTAATGAGCGAATGTACAGAAGCGTGTCTCCCTTGTGATCTGGAATTTGAATATGCTGAATGGTCGCATTCAAACTCAGTGGATTTACACGAACGGCATCGACCGAAAGGGTAATGCCATAGCGGGCGCTTAAATCTGTGATTAAGCGTTGTGCGATATAATTTTGAACCTTAGGGGTAGATGCCGCTAATGTCAGTAAAAACAGTACAACGAGTAAGGCAAGAAGTATGCGTAACCATAAAAAGAGCCTTTTTCTCATTGCGTAATTGCGGTTATCTTTGTCTGCATGAGCTGTACTGAAACGCCTTTCATTCTCGCCATCGAATCTTCATGTGACGATACCTCAGCGGCCGTTTTGCAAGGCACTGAAGTGCGCTCAAATTGCATTGCCACTCAAGAATTGCACGCTCAGTTTGGCGGAGTTGTTCCTGAGTTGGCCTCAAGGGCGCATCAACAGCACATTGTCAGAGTGGTTCAATACGCTCTAGACAAAGCAAATATCGCTAAAAATGACCTCTCGGCAATTGCATTTACTAAAGGTCCCGGACTACTAGGCTCACTTCTAGTTGGCGTTTCTTTTGCTAAATCGATGGCGCATGCCTTGAACATTCCGCTGATTGAGGTAAATCATATGCAAGCGCATATTCTAGCGCATTTCATAAAAGACGCGCATGTAGCCCCCCCTGATTTTCCATTTTTGGCCTTAACGGTGAGTGGTGGGCACACCCAAATCGTTCAGGTAAATGCATTTGACTCTTTTGTTTTATTGGGTCAAACACTAGACGATGCTGTCGGAGAGTGTTTTGATAAATCTGCAAAAGTTTTAGGGTATTCATACCCTGGCGGACCTCATATTGATCGCCTAGCACAATCGGGCGATCCCAACGCTTTTGAACTCAGCGTTCCTGCAGTACCTGAGCTTAACTTCAGTTATAGCGGATTAAAAACACAATTTTCAAAACTCGTACAGTCCCACGCACAATCTGACGAACAGTTTATAACTAAGCGTAAAAATGATTTGGCTGCCACCCTGCAACAGACCATTGTCACTTCATTATTGAATAAAGTGCTTGAAGCCATGAAGCAAACAGGCATACGGCAACTCACTCTAGGCGGAGGTGTTGCCGCAAACTCAGGATTGCGAAAAGCACTCGAAAACGCAGCCATAGAAAAGAATTTCAAGGTATTTATTCCTGAGCTGCGTTATTGCACTGACAACGCAGCAATGATTGGCATTAATGCGTATTTCAAGTACTTAAAGGGATCGTTTTCTGATTTGTCCGTTCAAGCGCAAGCCCGATATTCTGTACACTCATGAGTCAACGATTTTATGCCCCCGAGCTTACTTCAGGCCATAAAGCGTATACGCTAGATGCCTTTGAAAGCAAACATGTAATCAGAGTACTTCGCAAAAAGAATGGTGACCCGGTGACCTTGGGAAATGGTCGCGGCGATCTGTTTCATGGGACCATAATCAACGATGACCCGAAGGCTTGTCACATTCAGATTCACACGCTCGAATCCGAACAACCGCCCCAACAGACCATCCACCTCGCGCTGAGTCTCTTGAAAAATAACGACCGCTTTGAGTGGTGTTTAGAAAAAGCCACCGAACTAGGTGTTCATTCCATTACGCCCCTCATTGGTGAGCATTGCGAGAAAACTAAATTCAACAAAGAACGGGCCCTACGCACCCTTCAAAGTGCCTTCAAACAATCGCTTAACGCCTACATTCCTGAATTAATGCCTGAGCAAACCGTGATTGAGTATATCTCTTTGAGTCGTCCAGGACGAACCTTCATGGGACATTGTTATGCAGAGAAAGAGAAATCAGATTTATTTTACCTCGCTGAGCAACAAGGCCCTTACCACATCATGATCGGACCCGAAGGCGATTTTAGTGTAAACGAAGTCACTAAGGCGCAAGCGCATCAGATTTCAGTATTCTCGCTTGGAAGCCAACGATTACGCACAGAAACCGCAGCGATAGTTGCAATTAATCGTATTTTGTGTGCACAACTTCAAACCAATCGGGTATGACTCCCCAACACCTGACTAAGGCCATAGTGCAAAGTGCCCTCAGCCTTTTTGGGCTCGCTGCCTTAGCTTATAGCATTTATCTTATCCGAGAGGTCATTGTCTACCTGCTGCTCGCGGCTATTTTAAGCCTTATTGGCAAACCGATTGTCACCCTGCTCAACCAAAGATTGAAACTTCCTAATGTGGCCGCAGTCATTGCCACCCTACTTATTCAATTAGTGATTTTATTCGGACTAGTTGCGCTGTTTGTTCCTATGCTCTTTAGTCAAGGAGAACAATTGTCGCTCTTAGATGTCGAAGAATTATCGAACAAGGCCCTACTTGCCATAGATCAAATGAATCAGGCGATCATTGAGCGATTTCCGCAACTGACTGGTTACATTGATTTCAGAGAACTATTGACGCGGTGGTTTGAGTCCATTAATCTCGATTTTTTACCTTCCTTACTCGAGCAAATTGGCGGAGCGTTCGGTTCGCTGAGTATCGGTTTATTTTCAGTGCTTTTCTTAACCTTCTTTTTTCTAAGAGATCAGCGTCTTTTCAGAAGGGGGATTTTGACTTTAATCGATGACGAAAAAGAGCAAAAAACCCTCGAATCTATCGACAAAATTGAATTGTTACTCACTCGCTACTTTGTGGGCATCCTCTTTCAACTTACCATTCTCGTGAGTATTTACGCGATCGCTCTATTTCTTGGTGGAGTAAAAAATGCCTTAACGATTGCCTTTTTGTGTGGGCTATTTAATATCATTCCCTATATCGGCCCGATCATTGGAGCGGCGATCATGTTGCTGTTGACGCTCATTGCAGATGTGCCCTTAGATTTTGCTACAGAGACAGTTCCAAAACTATTCTTCGTGCTGGGCGGGGTAATCATTGGGCAACTCGTTGACAATTTCTTTTCTCAGCCATTTATTTATTCCAAAAGTGTGAGGTCTCACCCCATAGAGATCTTTCTTGTGATTTTGTGTTCAGGACTCATCTTTGGAATCGTTGGAATGATCGTAGCCGTTCCGATGTACACCAGTATTAAAGTCATTCTAAAGGTGTTCTACCGCGAGCATGCTTGGGTAAGAAAACTCACTAAAGACCTATAAATGAACCCTCATTTGGCCGATAAGACGGTTCAAGAATTTATCAAAACGCATACCCCGTCAGAGGTGAAAAATCTCGTTTTTCAACCTCCCCTCTTTCAAGGAGTGTCCAATGCAGAACTGGTCTACCAAATCGAGGCGTTATCAAAACTTCAGAAAAAAAACAAGGCATGGAGCCAAACCTCAGGGATTATTTTAGCCCCTCCAAAGGCCATTGAACAAAGCAGTTCATCCCTTACTGCATGGTATAAAGCTGAAGTGATAAAGTCACTCATCCAAGACCATTGCCAAACGGCCGTGGATCTGACCTCAGGACTTGGGGTAGATACTCATGCCTTCAGCAGACAATTCAAACGCGTTGAAGCGATTGAAAGCGACCTTGAACTGGCTACTCTAAGCGCTCATAACTTTAATCAGCTCAACGCTGGTAACATAAAAGTGACGCACACCACCGCAGAGCGTTTTATAGAAGAACAAGATCTGGTTGACTTTATTTTTTTAGACCCTGACCGCAGAGACAAATCAGGAATGAGGCGGATAGGATTTGAGCATTACGCTCCGAATATTTTGACGCTCTACCCTGCGCTCATCAAAAAGGCTAGGGTGGTGGCTATTAAGGTCTCACCCATGATTGATTTGCACTACGCTGAAAAACTTCTTCCCGATCTATTTCGCATCGAACTGCTATCCGTGGGTAATGAACTCAAAGAACTCGTTTTGTGGTTAAGCACAACATTGGACACGACTGAAAAAAAATTGGTTCATGCCTTTCTTTACAAAGACCGAGCACCACAAATTTTCGAAGAACCTTGGACCACCACCAAGACAAAAGCACCCCAACCAATGCTCGGTTTTGAAGATGCCGCATACTTGTTTGACCCTGCCGCTGCGTTCTTGAAATCAAAACGACTAGACACGCTGCTGCATGAATACGACTCATTGCATGAAGCCTGTAGCGAATGCACCCTATTGACCACCTCAAAAGAAATTCATGGGCTTCCTGGAAGGCTCTTTAAAATCGAAGAATGCCTGCCCTATTCGAAAAATCAGTTGAACGCCTTTAAAAAACAGGCATTCAGCGTTCAGGTACACCAAAGAAGGCAACGAGCCGACGAATTGAAAAAGACACTAGGACTTAAAGAAAGTGAAACAGATTTTCTCTTTATCATCGGCCAGTCCCCAGGACTGATCATTAGAGCAACAAAAGTGATCATTTAGCGTATCTTCGTGACAAGCATGGAAGCTTTAGACTACTTTCAAATCGCACTCATTGTTGGTGCCTCGGCCCTAGCAGTAGTCGTTATTTATAAAATTTTAAAGATCCTTCTCACCCCTTTGCGTATTCTTGTCCGCTTTTTATTAGCCCTTATTGCATTTGCCCTTTTGGCCTACTTTATTGGTCAATACCTCGGATACGATTTACTCGCTCTCGTATTAGATCTCGTAGCGCAACCCGTGGATGAATTAAGTATTTAATCTAGCTGTTCCGGAAGGATATACACCGGTTTACTATGCTGATAGATCATTCTTCAAACCACTCCGTAGTCTAAATCAAGAAGATGCTGCCCTAATTGCGCACAGGATTACCCGAAGCTAGCGCTTCGTGTTTTCCTTTGCGCTCCGTAGTCTAAATCAAGAAAATGCTGCTGCTACGCAGCACTTAGTTTTTTTATGCTAGTTGCTTTGACAAGCGAGCTTGTCACGCAACTAGACATAAAAAAACTGGCACCCTTCGGTGCCAGCATTTTCTTGATCCTTAAGTGATCGCGGCAGGATTCGAACCTGCGACCGTCTGCTTAGAAGGCAGATGCTCTATCCAGCTGAGCTACGCGACCGAATTTGAGGCGCAAAGATACATTTAATTC
>JBJOGS010000088.1:0-5067 GCA_046048095.1 Bacteroidota bacterium | reverse complement strand
TAAAACGCATTTACGGGATTGGCTCAGTATTGGCCCGGCGAATTGTTAAGTATCGAAGTGCGCTAGGACATTTTGTGGCCATGGAACAATTGCAAGAGGTGTATCACTTACCTGATTCGGTTTATTTTAAGTTGAAAATGCGTTTTAGTTTAGACACTATTGCGTTAAAAAAGATCGCTATTAATAAGGCTTCAGCACAAGAGCTAGCAGCGCTACCTTACCTTTCGTCTGAAGAGATCAAGTGGGTGATTGATGTGCGCGACGCCCAGAAGGGCTTTGCAACTCGCAAAGAATTGACTAACTTATTTATAGAAACTTTAAACAAAAAGCCTTTTATTCTTTTATATTTGACGCTATAAACTACAACGAGTTATGCTTACCGAATCCCTTCAAACAATGAACTTCGATCTAAGTGAGACCTGTCAAATGGTTGCTGCTTCTTCGGCTTCATTTGCACAACAATACATTGCTCCTCACGTGCGTGAGTGGGACGAGCAGCAGCACCTTCCGGTAGAAGTGTTGAGAAAGGCCGGAGAACTCGGATTTATGGGGGTGCTCGTTCCAGAAGTCTATGGAGGTTCTGGGTTGGGATATCATGAATACATTGTTATTGTTGAAGAGTTATCTAAAGTAGATCCTTCAATAGGGTTATCTGTGGCAGCTCATAACTCGCTTTGTACGAATCACATTCTTGAGTTTGGAACAGAAGAGCAAAAGCAACGCTATTTGCCTAAGTTGGCCTCTGGGCAGCACCTTGGAGCGTGGGGATTGACCGAGCACAATACGGGTTCAGATGCAGGAGGTATGAATACGACAGCAGTATTTGATGGCTCAAAATGGACGCTGAACGGATCTAAAAATTTCATTACGCACGGCAAAAGCGGAGATATTGCGGTAGTGATCGCCCGTACTGGAGAAAAGGGTGATTCTCGAGGAATGACGGCATTTATTGTTGAACGCGGAACTCCAGGTTTTTTTTCTGGAAAGAAAGAGGATAAGCTGGGAATGCGTGCAAGCGAAACCGCTGAAATGATATTTGATCAGTGTGTTATTTCTGATGAGCAGCGATTAGGCGAGGTAGGTGAAGGATTCATTCAATCCATGAAGATTTTAGATGGTGGAAGAATTTCAATAGGAGCCCTTTCGTTGGGTATCGCTAAGGCCGCCTATGAAGCCTCGTTGAAATACAGCAATGAGCGCAAACAGTTCGGAAAAGCCATTAGCTCTTTTCAGGGCATTTCATTTAAATTGGCCGATATGGCCACAGAGATTGAGGCCGCAGAATTGCTTTTGCATAAAGCTGCCTTTTTGAAGAATTCAAATCGCAAGATGACCTTGAACAGTGCCATGTGTAAGCTATTTGCCTCAGAACTTTGCGTGCGCGCTTCGAGTGAAGCGATACAGATTCACGGAGGCTATGGGTACACCAAAGACTTTCCGGTAGAAAAACTGTACAGGGACGCCAAGTTATGCACCATTGGAGAGGGCACGAGTGAGATTCAAAAAGTAGTCATTGCCAAAAATATTCTTTAAGGGTTGCGCTGTATGCTTTAAACCGTATATTTGCAGCCACCAAAAGAGAGGAGGTGCTTAGATATGTTAATTATACCAGTTAAAGAAGGAGAGAATATTGACAGAGCGTTGAAGCGTTTCAAACGCAAATTCGACAAAACCGGCGTTATGCGTCAGTTGAGAACACGCCAGCAGTTCACTAAAAAATCAGTAGAACGCCGTCAAGAAATCCAAAAGGCACAGTACATTCAAGGATTGAGAGACCAAGAAGCTCAATAAATCCTTTAAGAATAACTAAGAAAAGGCCCGAAGCAAAGATGTTTCGGGCTTTTTGTTTTGTTGTAATTTGTGGTCGATGAATGACTTTGACGATTATATTCGCTTCTTGTCAAGTGAACGAAAGTATTCACCTCATACGGTTAAGGCCTATGCCTCTGACCTGAACAGTATGAGGGCGTATTTCGAGTTCACGATCGCTTCGAACCTATCCCTATCCGAGCTCACTTATCCGCTTATTCGCAATTATATCGCCCATCTCGGTGCTCAACAACATAGTACGCGAACCATCAACAGAAAAATGAGTGTATTGAATGGTTACTTTCAATTTGAGAGACGAAATGGACGCCTTCAAAAGAATCCCCTCGAATCGCATAAGGCGCTTAAGACCCCCCGAGCGATAAATGTGCCCTTTTCTGAAGAGGAAATGAATCAGTTGGATAAAATGTGGATGCGCGCAGACAATGATTTTGTTTCGCTCCGAAATCGATTAGTGATTGAGGTCTTGTATGCTACGGGTATGCGCAGGTCAGAACTCATTGCGCTTAAACACACCGATATCGATCTTGAACAGGGGGTGCTTCGCATTTTAGGTAAGGGAAAGAAAGAGCGTATGGTTCCTTTAATTGAAGAACTTCGCGACCTGTTTAAAGCATATGTTGAGGTAAAGAGGATCCATTTTGATCACCCTATCCCAATGCTCTTCACTACCGATAAGGGTAAAAAGCTTTATCCAGAATTTGTTTACCGTCTGGTTAATTCGTACCTTAAAGAAGTGTCAGTGAAACAGAAGAAAAGTCCTCACATGCTTAGACACACGTTTGCGACGCATTTATTGAATCGCGGAGCTGACCTGAATACCGTTAAGGAATTACTGGGCCATTCGAGTTTGGCGGCCACACAAGTGTACACCCATAGCAGTATTGAGGAGCTCAAATCGGTTTACAATGCAGCGCATCCCAGAGGAGAACGCTTTTCTTCTTAAGTTGAACAGGGCTAGTCCCATAAATTTCTTTATTATGGTTGTACAGATGCATGCAGTGAACTTCAAGGCAGATGTTAAACTCAAAAACTTCATCGAAAAGCGCTTACATAAACTCGAGCGATTTTATGGTAAGATCCTTGAAGCTGAGGTGTTTCTTAAAGTAGAGAACACGAAAGAAAAAACAAACAAGCTGGCTGAGATTAAATTGATTGTTCCTAAGGGAAAACTTCTTGTAAGGAAGCTTTCAAATAGTTTTGAAGAGGCTACCGATAAAAGCGTTACCGCGCTAGCGCGAATGGTAAAAAAAAGGAAGTCGGCTAAAGGATTCTAGTCCTTCAGAAAATTGTTTCTATTTGTTTTGATAAAAAAAATAATTAGCTACATTTGCAGTCCGTTAGAAATAACGGACTTTTTTTATTGCGTCAAGGCGTTACGCCGGTGTAGCTCAGCTGGCTAGAGCAGCTGATTTGTAATCAGCAGGTCGTGGGTTCGAGTCCCTCCACCGGCTCATAAAAAAAGTGGGGAGGTAATCCCAGATGATGAAATGCCGGGGAGATACTCAAGCGGCCAACGAGGACAGACTGTAAATCTGTTGGTTTTTACCTTCGCAGGTTCGAATCCTGCTCTCCCCACAGATTGAAATAATGAGTTGAACCTTTTTTTAAAAGGTGAATTGCGGGAGTAGCTCAGTTGGTAGAGCGTCAGCCTTCCAAGCTGAATGTCGCCGGTTCGAACCCGGTCTCCCGCTCAAAAGAAAGGGCTAATTGCTCAAGAGCGATAGTTGCTTAAAGGCCGGTGTAGCTCAGGGGTAGAGCGTTTCCTTGGTAAGGAAGAGGTCACGGGTTCAAATCCCGTCATTGGCTCAAAGGTTTAAGAATGAGCGTGCAGGGTTGCACACCCATTATAAAGATTGTACACTAATATAAACTAAGATTAAAATCATTCACAATGGCAAAGGAAACATTTGACCGGTCGAAGCCCCACTTAAATATTGGTACTATTGGGCACGTAGACCACGGTAAAACTACACTTACTGCTGCAATCACTTCGGTGTTAGCGAAGGCGGGTCTCTCTGAAATGAGAAGCTTCGATTCTATCGATAACGCTCCTGAAGAGAAAGAGCGCGGTATTACTATTAACACTTCGCACGTTGAGTATTCTACAGCGAATCGTCACTATGCGCACGTTGACTGTCCTGGTCACGCGGATTATGTGAAGAACATGGTTACAGGTGCCGCTCAAATGGACGGTGCCATCCTTGTGGTAGCTGCTACTGATGGTCCTATGCCACAGACTCGCGAGCACATTCTTCTTGGTCGTCAGGTAGGTATTCCTCGTATCGTTGTTTTCCTTAACAAGGTGGACATGGTTGATGATGAGGAGTTATTAGAGCTTGTTGAGATGGAAGTGCGTGAGTTGCTTTCATTCTATGAATATGACGGAGATAACGGTCCTGTAATTATGGGTTCTGCACTTGGAGCACTTAACGGTGAAGACAAGTGGGTAGATACTGTAATGAAACTTATGGATGCCGTAGATAGCTGGATTGAACTTCCTGCTCGCGATGTGGATAAGCCATTCTTGATGCCTATTGAAGACGTATTCACGATTACAGGTCGTGGTACGGTTGCTACAGGTCGTATCGAGACAGGTGTTGCCAACACTGGAGATCCAGTTGAAATCATCGGTATGGGTGCTGAGAAATTGACTTCTACGATTACAGGAGTTGAGATGTTCCGTAAGATCCTTGATCGCGGTGAGGCCGGAGATAACGTTGGTCTACTTCTACGTGGTATCGAGAAAACCGATATCAAGCGTGGTATGGTAATTTGTAAGCCAGGATCAGTGAAGCCTCACGCTAAATTCAAAGCTGAGGTTTATATCCTTAAGAAAGAAGAAGGTGGTCGTCACACACCATTCCACAACAACTACCGTCCACAGTTCTATGTTAGAACCACTGACGTAACAGGAAACATTGTTCTTCCTGATGGAGTTGAGATGGTAATGCCAGGTGATAACTTAACGATCACTGTTGATCTTATTCAACCAATCGCACTTAACGTTGGACTTCGCTTTGCGATCCGCGAAGGTGGTAGAACAGTTGGAGCAGGTCAGGTAACTGAAATTTTAGACTAAGTCTATTCAATAAAGTATGTCTAAAGGGTGTCTTGCTTGCGAGATACCTTTTAGCGTACATATAAACGGGTGTAGCTCAGTTGGTAGAGCACTGGTCTCCAAAACCAGGTGTCGGGAGTTCGAGTCTCTCCTCCCGTGCAAAGGTTCGGCGCTTGCGC
>JBJOGS010000087.1:0-6534 GCA_046048095.1 Bacteroidota bacterium | reverse complement strand
CACACTACGGAGACGAAATGCAGCGTGAATGGGTGAAGATTAACAATCATTTCATTTTAAAATACACCTACAAGAAAGCGACGGTGTACTTCTTGCGCCTACCCGACGGAAACGGTGATGGCTCAGGATTCGCCGCCCATCAAAATAAGAGTTTAGAAAAATTATACGCGAGAAAGATTATCGACCTAGCCACCATAGACAGTCGCTCAACTTATAGCAATAAAGAAGACCTCGTCGGAACGCTTAAGACACTCATCACTGGGCTTCCGAAAGCAGATAGCCTAGAGATTCACCTGCCCGATGCAGACCAAAAACGCAACCCGAATGATCACTCTGATCATCGTATGGCCTCTCTTTTTGTTCAAGAAGCGAGTAAAGGGCTGCCTAATCTGACTTATTTCTTTTATTCGGGTTATTCTGCGCAAAGTCTTGAACCGAACTTGACCCCAGAAGAGATGAAAATTAAAAGCGCGCTATGGGGCGTAAGTGCTGCCGAACTCGCAGATCAGCGCCATTTGAGCAACTGGGACAGTGTGCACAACAAGGCGCTCGATCGCGAATATGTTCGGGTTCAGCTTGCCTCGAAGACTAAAAACTCGCCGCGCTAAGTACGGCGATAAGCGTTCTCAAGCCGTCTTTTAAATTTTGGGCGCGCAAATTCTCATTCGGACTGTGCTGATTATTGTCTGCATTTACTGTCGGAATGGTCACGGCATCTATTCCAAGACCGTCGACAAAAGGCGAGATCGGAATCGATCCGCCCGACATGCGGACAGAAACTAAGGGTTCTGAAAACGTCTTTTTCATGATGTTTGATAACCAGACCGAAACCTCAGCGTCAAAAGGTGTCCGAAATGCTTGATACGATATGCTCGACTGCATACGCATGATCTTTGAGTGTTTCATGCGCTCTTCTTGCGTGGGAGCCCGGTCAAGCACTAAGAATCCTTGAGCTTCAAGATGGCTGCGAACCAAATTGATCAGGCGCTCTGCATTGACTTCAGGCACCAAACGAATGTCGAGTTCGGCTAAAGCGGTTGCCGGAACAATGGTGCGTACCTCATCCCCGACCCAAGCTGAACGCAGTCCACGAATATTTAGCGAAGGATACTGAATGCTTTCTTGATAGGTGCGCCCTACAGCATCAGGTGTGGCAAATCCTAAACGCTCTCTAATAGCACGCTCGTCATCTGGAACCGCATCGAGAAGTACCTTATCAGCCGCAGACAGGGTGACGTTGTCATAATACCCTTTAATCAGTACTCTGCCGCGATCATCTTTCATAGAGGCCAGGGCCTGTGACAATAGCAGTGCCGGATTCGGCGCATAATTTCCATAATGCCCACTGTGCTGTGCGAGCTTGGGTCCATAGGCCTCAAGGGTAATAGTGGCAATGCCTCGGGCCCCGAATGTGAGGGTAGGCAAGTTGCTGACATGTCGTGGTCCATCAAAAATGAGCATGGCATCTGAGGTCAGTTTATCGCGATACCGCGTAACCGCCTCTGGCAATGAAGGTGAGCCTTGCTCTTCTTCAAAGTCAACCACCATTTTGATACGGTAATCTGGAAGCTTGTTTACCTCGGTGAGTGCATCCCAAGCCGCTAGAAACATGGCGAGTGGTCCTTTGTCGTCCGAGGTTGAGCGCCCGAACAAACGCAGTTCGGGGTCATACGCCTCTTCGAGGGTATTCCATGGCACTGCTTCAAAACCACCATCAGTCATTGGTCGTTTTAGCACTACGGCATACGGATCAGGCTGATCCCATTTCGAAGGGTCTACGGCCTGTCCATCTACATGGAGGTAGGTGAGCAGCGTTCGCTTTGCCCGCTTAGGCTCGTAGGTGGCTAACATCAACGGAATGCCTGAGGTTTCAAGCATCTCTATGCTAAATCCGCGTGACGAAAACACCCTCTTAGCATAGTCAATATTTGCTGTCACGTGCTCGGCGATGGCCGCATCATTCTTTACTGCAATCATCTCTTTGAGCAGCTCAGCAGCCGGTAAAAAATAAGCGTCTGTGAGGCGATCGAGTTCAGCTGTTGAGACCCGCTGGGCGTCTAAGGGGTGCAGCGAAAGTGAAAAGGCCGCGACGAGCGCGGCTTTTAAAGATTGCTTTAAGATCGTTTTCATAGAGTGCAGCTCATGTCTGATCCGCAACATTGAGGCGATTTTATCTTTCCTTCGCAAGAAGGGCAAAACGAGATTTGAACCTCTGCCCCAGAATCTATAGTTAAAGTGCCGTTCTCTAGAGGCACATCGCATTTTGCACAGGTAGCATTTACTGCCATTTCGCAGGTTTCACAGGTGTAAGTAGCCATAGCTTGATTTTTTATAGTTTTAGCCATTGAATATACAAAGAACCCAAGTATGCGTCTATTAAAATCTGTCATTTCACTTCTTGTTTTCTCGATGGTAGCACCAACGATTTCGCTGCAGGCGCAAACGAAACTCAGTCGTATCGAAAAGCAAATCGCAAAGCAGGTAAGTGCAAACCATCCTGAAGCGATTGCCTTCTTAGAACAGGTGGTCAATGTGAATTCGGGCACCCTAAACTTGAAAGGTGTGCGCGAGGTAGGGCGCTTATTTCAAGCGCAGTTTGACGCTATCGATTTTGAAACCGAATGGGAAGAGATGCCCGAAGAAATGAATCGTGCCGGGCACCTTATCGCGCGCATTGAAGGCGATCAGGGCAAAAAACTGCTACTCATTGGTCACCTCGATACCGTGTTTGAAGAAAACAGTCCCTTTCAATCTTTTGAAAAACTTAATGACAGTATAGCTAAAGCCCCAGGAGGCAATGACATGAAGGGCGGAGACGTGATCGTACTGTATGCGCTGAAGGCCCTGCACGAAGTAGGAGTGCTCAAAAATGCAGACATTCAGGTCATCTTTACCGGAGACGAAGAAAGCACCGGAAAGCCCTTAACCCTCTCACGCCAATCACTCATTAAAGCGGCTAAAAGGGCAGACATCGCCTTGGGGTTCGAGACCTCAACCGGATTTGATTATGCCACCGTGGCCCGAAGGGGGGCCTCAGGTTGGACAGTGGTTGCTGAAGGTACCCGCGCCCACTCATCTGGAGTATTTTCTGACCGTGTTGGGGCCGGGGCCATCTTTGAAATTTCGCGCATCTTGCATCAGTTCTACACTGAGGTCAAGGGTGAAGAGCTACTGACTTTCAATCCGGGCCTATTGTACGGAGGCACCTTCATGGAATACGATGCGAAAAGCGGAGAAGCCACTGTATTCGGCAAAACAAATGTCGTTGCGCAGCGCGCCGAGGTCAAAGGGGGGTTGCGCTTTATCACCGAAGATCAAAAAGAACGAGCTCGCGCAAAAATGCGCGCCATCGTAGAGAACGGCAACCTGCCACAAACCTCAGCTGAAATTTCATTTACCGATTCATATCCGGCCATGCCCGCGACTGAGGGTAACATGAAATTACTCCAGCAACTGAGCGCGGTGAGTGTGGCGCTGAACCAAGGCGAAGTGAAAGCTTATGATCCTGGAAAGCGCGGTGCCGCTGATATTTCATTTGTTGCGGCGCATGTCGAAGCCGCCCTTGGCGGTTTAGGCAGCATGGGTAGTGGCGCCCACACCCCTGAAGAAACAGTAAATCTTAACACTTTTGAGGCGCTCACGCAGCGCACGGCAGTGTTTTTATATCGGCTTATTCAAGCCCAATAGGCTACTCAATTGAGAGCACTTGTACTGCCGCGGTAGGGCCTATAACGGTAACAATGTAAAGATTACCATTCACCGCATCGTCGATCCACGGATAACGCTCTTCGCCCAAAAAGGCGTTCGCCACCATGGGGGTGGTATTGCTGTGACCGACAATTAAAACCCGTTGCCCCTTGTGTTTCGCAATCCATTCTGCTGGGTCAATGGCATTCGGATCATACAACTGAATTTCTAATCCGTTCGCTTGTGCCGCAGGTTCAGCCGTTTGACGGGTGCGCTTGTAATCGGTGCTGTAGACAGCGTCTAAAGATTCTAGACCGAGCACCTCAGCCCAGCGCGCCGCCCTGTTTTGCCCGGTCTCAGTCAATGCTGGATCTTTTCCGACCCCTTCTGAACGGTCTTTCTCAGCATGCCTGATGAGATAAAAAGTGGTGACGGTATCGTCTTGAGGAGTCGCGCAGGCATTTGCCATGAAGGCAAAAACAAAGAGGGCTAGAAACTTTTTCATGCTGTGGTCAAATTATTTCTTTTATCAATGCTGTAACTTACAGAAAAATAAGCGCTGATGAAAAACTATCTATTGCTTTTAGGGTTGGCACTAAGTACCCTTTCTTTTGCCCAACGCGATTACAGTCAAGTGACCATTACCGCAGAGCAGTTGTCTGAGAATGTATATGTGCTCTTTGGGGCCGGAGGCAACATGGCCTTGGTTACCGGGTCCGACCAGAATTACCTCATAGACGACCAATTTGCTCCCCTTTCAGATAAGATTCTTTTTAAAATCAAATCGCTCAACGACAAGCCGCTAGCTTATGTCTTGAACACGCATTGGCACGGAGACCATACAGGCGGAAACGAAAACCTCGCTAAAGAAGGCGCCCTAATCATTGCCTCTGACCGCGTCTATGATCGATTGAAATCGGGTCAACAGTCAGCGAGACGAAACACACCCCCGGCACCCAACATGGCCCTTCCGGTCATCTCGTTTAGCGATCAGATGAACCTTCGTTACCGAGAAGACGCCCATATCCACGGTATGCATGTGAATGATGCGCATACTGACGGCGATAGCTTCTATTATTTTCCTGAAGAAAATGTGATACACCTAGGGGATAATTTCTTCAACGGCAAATACCCGTTCATCGATATCGATTCAGGTGGAGACATTGATGGTCTGCTCAGCAACCTGCGTATGGCGGCCGCAATGATTGATGAAGAGACCAAAATTATTCCGGGCCACGGAGCAGTAGCAAATCTTGCCGATCTTAAGGCCTACACCCATGTGCTCGAAACCTGTGTCACACTCGTCAAAGACTTGAGAGATGATGGCTTGTCGGTGGATGAGATTATTGACGCTAAACCTTTAGCCGCTTGGGACGACAGTTACGGTGACGGTTTTATCAGTCCTGAGGCCTTTATCAGATCAGTCTTCGTAAGCGCGGATTAATCTATGAATAACGCTAGTACTTGTCTCAACTACAACTGTAGGCAAAAAATCCTACCTTAAACCATTGATTATTCTTGACTTATGAAGTTTTTCAAACTCTTGCTCAGCCTTGCTTTCTGCGGAGGGCTTTTTTATGTCGGACATTTTGGCTTAGGATCGCTCCCCCCTTTAGGAAAATTCATCAATCCGTACAGCGGAATATGGCAAAATGAAACCACTGAAAGTGAAGGAGAACAACTCGCCTTAGAGGGACTTAGCGCTGCTGTAACTGTGCATTATGACGCGCAACTGATTCCTCATGTGTTCGCTGAAAACGACCTAGATCTTTACCGCACCCAAGGATACCTCACTGCAAAGCACCGCTTGTGGCAAATGGAATTTCAGACCTATGCGGCGGCCGGTAGGCTGTCTGAGATCGTGGGTGCCGCCGCTATTGACTACGACCGGGGTCAGCGCAGAAAAGGGATGGTTTTCGGTGCCGAAAATGCCCTTGATGAGATGCTCAAAGACCCCGTGCTTGCAGCCCGCATCGAGGCCTACAGCGCAGGAGTCAATGCGTATATCTCACAGCTAGAACCCAAGGATTATCCTGTCGAGTATAAGCTATTGAATTATGCTCCAGAACCGTGGCAACCTTTAAAATCAGCCTTACTGCTCATGTATATGACAGACATGCTGGCCGGAGGCGACGCCGATCTCGAGAACTCTAATTTTATCAGCCTTTTTGGTAAGGAGACCTTTGAGCTTTTGTTTCCAGAATTCTTGGCCGACCAAGATCCGGTGATTCCGCGCGAACGCGATTGGAGTGACTTCGGAGCAGTAGAAGTGCCCGAGGCACCTGCTCAGACGAGCGCCATCGCAACTGTCAATCAGGCCCTTGAGCAGCCAGACCCTGATAACGGAAGTAATAACTGGGCGGTTTCTGCTGAGAAATCAGTCAGCGGAAATCCACTCTTGGCCAACGACCCGCATCTTGGATTAAATCTTCCTTCGATCTGGTACGTCATGCAATTGGCCACCCCAGAGCACAACGTGATGGGAGCAACGCTTCCGGGTGCCCTAGGAGTGATCATTGGCTTTAACGATCGCATTGCATGGGGAGTGACCAATGCCACTCGCGATGTCAAAGACTGGTACAAGATCACCTTTACCGACGACACAAAATCTGCATACGTCTATGGCGAAGAAACCCGACCTATTAGCCAAGTCGTTGAAGCGATTAAAGTAAAAAATGCGGCAACTGTTTACGACACGGTGCGTTACACACATTACGGACCGATCACTTACGACGAACGCTTTAAGGGTAACGGAAAAGAGCACTTTGCCATGAAGTGGATCGGCCATGAGCCCAACAGCAATCAAAACACCTTTTTAAAGCTCAACCGTGCTCAGCATTACGAAGA